>CAYVLM010000143.1:0-5842 GCA_964452225.1 uncultured Steroidobacteraceae bacterium
AGCCCAGCAGCGCCGCCAGAACGGCGATGATCAGGGTGTTGCCGACGGCCACCACGCCACTCGGTCCGCTGGCGACTGCGAGGAGGACCGGAGTGGGGCCGTTGCTGATCTGCCAAAGGTCGCGCCACGACGGGCTGTCGGTCGCCGTCCAGGTGGTCCCGTCGCCGGAATACCAGAGGTGCTCCCTGCCCATGGCAACCAGGCCGTTCCCGACGGGGACCACGAACTGGACGGTGGTCTCCGGCTGGGCCGTCTGCTCCTGGGCGACTGACCAGTGCAGCCCGTCGGAGGAGGTGAAGAACGCCGCGTGAGCCGGCTGATACGCACATCCTTCGATGAGGTCGCAGCCGAAGGTCGTCTCCTGCATCCACCCGCCCGCCACGTAGCCGCCGCGCCAAGCGACGACGTCGGTGATGGCGACGTCCGTCAGCACCTGACCGGAGGAGGTGCCCTGCTGGTCCGGGAAGGACACAACACCACCGGACCACTCGATGCCGGTCCAGGCGACGCCCGCTGGGGTCGGCTCGGGCGTTGCGTTCGTGGGCTCAGAGGTCGGCGCGACAGTTGGTGCGATGGTCGGCGTCGGAGTCGGCGTCGGAGTCGGCGTGCCGCTCGGCTGGACGGTCGGGCTCTCGCTGGTGATCGGCGCAGGCCCCACGTTCTGGTGCGGGCCGAGGAGGACAGCCAGTGTCACCAGGGCCACGGCGACGGCAGCAGCGGCTCCAAGCCGCAGGGGCCACGAGAACCGCAGGCCGGCGCCGGCGGACGGCGCATCGGTCACCGTGGCCAGTCGGGCGCGAAGCGCGGGCGACGCAGCTCCGCCGGCCATCGCACGCAGGACCGAGCCAAGATCGCGGTCGAACTGGTCCTGGGTCATCGGGCTGCCCTCCCCGGCTCGCGCGAGGCGGCCTCATATGCCGCGCGGAGCTCCTCTAGGCCGTAGTGGAGCCGCGACTTCACCGTGCCGGCGCGCACGCCGAGGCGCGCGGCGATCTGGTCAACCGTCAACCCCTCGAGGTAATGCAGTGCAACGGCCGCCCGATGCTCGGGAGTGAGCGTGGCGAAGGCTTCGAGAAGCGCGGCACGCTCCACGGAATCGGCGAAGACGTCTCGATCGACCGGCGCATCAGGGAAGAGATCCGAGGTCGTGCGCCGCTCGCGTAGCCGGTCGCGGCAAACGTTGGTGAGGATGCGCGTGAACCAGCCGTCAAAGCGCGCGGGGTCTCGAAGCGAGTGCAGGTGCTGCCAGGCGCGCAGGGCGGCATCTGCGAGGGCGTCCTGGGCCTCCTCGCGGTTGCAGAGGATGACCGCCGCCAGCCGAAGGCTCCGATCCGTGATCCGGTCGAGGAGGCAAGAGAAGGCAGCCGCCCGCTCCTCCGCGGACCCGGTCAGGCCGGCGGTCGCTCCGTCCATCATCCGCTCCCCCGCGGGCACAGGGCTGATCACACCAGATACGACTGGATTGCCGGCCCCATCGTTCAATCAGGGAGGTGCGACGTCGAGTGCCGGAGCGCCCTTCGTGGCAGTCTCCTCGGGCATCGAGGGCAGGAAGGCAACTGACCGGCGTGGACGCCAGTTGGCGCCGGCAGAGACAGCGGATAACCCTACGTGAATCGCTCGGGACCTCACGCTCGGACCACAGCGCATCGGCCGATCTGGTCCGAAGCCACCCGCTCTGTCCGCCGAGCTACGGGCGCGCGCTTCACGCTCCACCAGAGCGGAAGACAGGATGAGGCATTGTGCCACAGCGCTCCGACAGCGGGATGGCACCGTCGAGGCGTTCGCCTCGAACGCCTCCTGGTCGCCCTGCTGGGCTCCCCGAGTGACACCCTTGCGGAGCCAAAGCGTAGGCTACCGGGGTGACCACGTACTCACGCGATCAGGTCGCGGAGCGAGCAGGTCGATCCTGCGTTCGTTGGCCGGCTGCTCGACCTCGGCATCGTCGCTCCCGTGGAGCCGGATCGCTTCTCGGGCGGCGACGTGCGCCGGGTGCTGATGGCCAAATCCCTCGAGGACGCCGGGATCCCGCTCGACGGTGTCGGGGCGGCCATCCGGGGCGGCGAGGTCTCGCTCGACTTCCTCGACGCAGCCGCTTATGAGCGGTTCGCCTCCATGGCCCCCGAGACCTTTCGCCAGGTCAGTGAGCGGACGGGCATCCCGATCGACCTGCTGACTGTCATCCGCGAAGCGATCGGCTCGGCTCAGCCGTCACCCGATGATCGACTGCGCGAGGACGAGATGGAGATCGTGCCGCACATCGAGCTGCAGGTCGCTGCCGGGTTCCGGCCGGTTGCCATCGAGCGCCTCCTGCGCGTCTTGGGTGAAAGCACCCGTCGCATCACCGAGCAGGAGGGCGCGTGGTGGCATTCGGAGGTGATCGAGCCGGCCATGGCCGCCGGCCAGGGCGTCGAGGAGATGGGCAACGCCGATCTGGCGAACCGAAATGCGCCACTTGCCGAGCGAGCCCTGCTCGCCATGTACCACGCTCAGCAGGCGCGCGTGTGGACGGCCAACCTCATCGATGGGTTCGAGATGCTCCTGGCCCAGGCAGGGCTCTACAGCCGCCTCGAGCGACCGCCGGCCATCTGCTTCCTCGATATCACCGGCTATACGCGCCTGACCCAGGAACGCGGGGATGACGCGGCCGCGGACCTCGCGGGGACGCTCGCACGCCTCGTGGAGCGCAGCTCCGTGCAGCACGGCGGCAAGCCGGTCAAGTGGCTGGGCGACGGGGTGATGTTCCATTTCCGAGACCCGGGTCCCGGCGTTCGTGCAGCCCTGGAGATGGTCGACGGTCTCACGGCCGCCGGGCTGCCGCCGGCCCATGTGGGCCTGCACGCGGGGCCTGTCCTCTTCCAGGCGGGCGACTACTTCGGCCAGACGGTCAACGTCGCCGCGCGCATCGCCGACTACGCGCGGCCCGGCGAGGTGCTGGTCAGCCAGCAGGTGGCGGACGCCTCACAAGAGGCAGGAATCGCCTTCCAGAGAATCGGTCCCGTGGAGCTCAAGGGCGTATCGGGCACCGTGGATCTTCTGTCTGCGCACCTGTCTTGACGAAGGGCCGGCCACGGGCGAGGGGACGTGCTCTCTCTCTCTGTGAATTGACCGCGCCGGCGGACTGAAACGCACGGCACGGGCCCGCATCCACCGCAATCCCCGTCGTCCTGGATCGAAGCGACCCGCTCCGGCCGCCGAGCCACATGGCAACCCCCATCACCGGGCGATGGGGGTACCTTCGGCTCCACACTGATTGACCCGATCGTGCAGTGGAGGTGACGCGAACCGGAGAGCAGGCTGTCGTCGACCTGCAGGAGGGCCACCGCCGCCAGGAGGGGTTCTCATGCGCCGCGCCACCGTCGCCCTGCTGCTCGTCGTGCTCACCGCCTGCGCCCCTGCGTCCACCGGGGGCGACGCAAGCCAGGAACAGGGCACGCCGGGCGCTCCATCGAGCACGCCCCTCGCGACCCCGACGCCGTCAGCTTCGGTGGCTGCTGCGACAGCCACACCAGGCCCGTCTGCCAGCGCGCGCATGCTGTCGGCCGCCGAGATCTCGCAGGTCCAGAGCATCCTGACCGCCAGCCTGAAGCACTACCAGGACGCCTTCGCCGCGGGCAGGAAGGCCCTGGGAACGACCCAGTATGCCGATGCCGTGGCGGGCATCGCCGCCATGGACGAGCCGACCTCGAGCGCGGCCCGCTTCCGCGACTGGCGGACGAGCTCACAGGTCGAGCAGGACATCAGCTACCTCGATGCCTTTGACCAGGCGGAGGCGATCTACGCTCCCGGCAGCGGGCCGGCCGCCCTGCAGGACTGGCAGGCCGACATGGGCGACCTGACCGGTGACATCGGGCAGTGGGTTGCCCTGGCCGTCTCGTGGCAGATCAACCAGGTGTCCGACGCCGACCTGGCCGATGCTGCCAGGGCGGTCGCTGACGCCTTCGCCTTGGTGCAGGCGGACGTGAGCGCGGTCCTGGCGCAGAGCAGCTAGAGCGCCAACCACACCGGCGTACCATGCGGCCGATGGCGGAGCTCAACGTCGAAACGCGGACGATTGCCGGCGCGGCGGGCCGTGTCCTCATGCTGGAGCTGGGCGGGGATCCGGGCGGCTCGCCCATCCTCGTGCACAACGGCACGCCGAGCTCGCGGCACCTGTATGACGGCTGGCTCCGGGATGCCGAGGAGCACGGCATCCGGCTCATCAGCTACGACCGGCCGGGGTACGGCGGATCTGATCCGCAGCCGGGGCGAACGGTGGCCGACTGCGCCGAGGACGTCCGGGCCATCGTGACGGCGCTGGGCCTGCCCCGACTCGCGATGTGGGGATGGTCCGGCGGAGGTCCTCACGCACTGGCCTGCGCGGCCCTGCTTCCCGATCTCGTGGCGGCCGTCTCGGTGCTCGGTTCCACCGCGCCGTACGGCGCACGGGGTCTCGACTACTTCGCCGGGATGGGCGACGCGAACGTGGACGACATCAAGCTCTACTTCGAGGACCGGACCGCCGCGCGCGCCGAGACGAAGGAGGATCGCCTGGCGTTCCTGGCGGCCACGCCGGACCAGATGCGGGACCTCATGAAGTCCCTCGTCTCACCGGTCGACGCGGCGGTCATGGTCGACGATCTCGTGGCCTGGGAGATCCGGTGCATCAGAGACGGGCTGGCGACGAGCGACGAGGGCTGGTGGGAGGACAACGTGGCGGACCTGGAACCGTGGGGGTTCGATTTCGCCTCCATCCGGGTCCCGGTCCAGGTCTGGCACGGGCGCCATGACCGCTTCGTCCCCTTCCAGCACGGCCAGTGGCTCGCCGCGCACGTGCCGGGCACGGAGGCCCACCTGAGCGACTCCGACGGCCACCAGACGCTGGTCAAGAATCGAATCCCGGAGGTCCATCGCTGGCTCACCGGCCACCTCGAGTCTGCATGACACATGCGCCGCTGGTGGCACCTTGCGTCGTCGAAGGCCGGCGTTCCCATGACCTCTGTGCCATGGATGGCGCATTCGTCATCGATGCGGGCCTGTAGCCGGGCACGCCGGCCAGGCTCGGCGTCCTGACGCCCACCAGGCGCGCATTTGTCCGTGGACGGCCGAGGAGACGAGTCCGCTACCAGAGGGCGAGGTTCGTGCGCTCGTCGTGCTCGCGGACGAGCTCCACGCCGCTGAGCTCGCGCAGCTCGACCTCCGCCACCCAGACGATGGTCCCCGGCCGGATGTGGCCGGTGACGGTGGCGCCGGTCTCGTCGCCGAAGCTCGCGTGCGCATGGAGCATCGGCCGGCCGTCCCGCAGCGAGACGTTGCCCACGAAGCCCGCCATCTCGTGGTGGGTGTCGCTCCGCAGCTCCAGGTAGCGCAGCTCGCGCTGGTCGTAGTAGGCGTACTCGAGGTGCTGGACCGCGCCCACGGCGTTCACCCATGCCGCGCCGACGCCGCGCTCCGCGCAGAAGCGCTCGATCTCGGTGACCAGGTCGCTCCCCGTGGGGAGCCGTCCAACGAAGGTCCGCCCCTGGTCTGCAGCCCGCAGTCCGGTCGCCATCGGTCTTGCCGTCTCCTCTGCGTTACTCGAAATGCCGGAGGCTGCCCACGATGGGCAGCTTCGCAGCAACCCGTGCCGGGTAGATGCCGGCCAGCGCCGCCACCCCGGTGCCCAGCAGGACGCTGACCACCAGCAGAACCCACGGGATGCTGATCCCGCCGAAGTCGGTGACCGCCCCCACGCCCACCAGGGCCCAGGCGACCGCCAGCCCCACACCGGCCGCAGCCAGGCCCCCGACGGTCCCCATGATCGCCGCCTCCGTCACCACCATGGCCTGCACCTGCCGCACGGTCATGCCATGCGAGCGCAGGATCG
>CAYVLM010000144.1:0-5820 GCA_964452225.1 uncultured Steroidobacteraceae bacterium
GACGGAGACGACTCGGCCCTCAGGCATCCGTGGGACGGCGTGACGAAGCCAACCTACACGGGGCCCAAGCCGCCCTTCGAGACCCTCGAGGGGAGCGACAAGTACAGCTGGCTCAAGGCGCCGCGCTACGACGACCAGCCGATGGAGGTGGGGCCGCTGGCCCGGATGCTGGTCGCCTACGCGTCGGGTCAATCCGACGTCAAGCAGGGCGTCGAGTCCATTCTCTCGAGCCTCGGGGTCGGCCCGTCTGCGCTGTTCAGCACCCTGGGGCGAGTTGCGGCACGAGCGCTGGAGACGAAGCTCCTCGCCGCCAAGCTCCCGCTGTGGCTCGCCGACCTCGAGTCCAACCTCGACACCGGCGACCTCGCCATCGCCGATACCACCCTCTGGGACCCGGGCTCGTGGCCGAAGGAGACCAAGGGATTCGGCATGGAGGAGGCGCCCCGCGGGGCGCTGGCGCACTGGGTGGTGGTCAAGGACCAGAAGATCGACAACTACCAGCTGGTGGTGCCGAGCACCTGGAACGGGTCGCCGCGTGACGGCCAGGGGCGGCGGGGAGCCTGGGAGGAGGCGCTGATCGGCACCCCGGTCGCCGATCCGGCACGCCCGGTCGAGATCCTGCGAACGATCCACTCCTTCGATCCCTGCATGGCCTGCGCCGTGCACGTCCACGACGGGACGGGCGGGCCGGGGGTCGAGATCCAGGTGGTGTAGGAGGGCAGACCGATGGCGACCTCGGCATCCGTTCCGACCGTGGCTTCCGCTTCGACACCCTCAGCCGAGAAGCCCGAGCGGACGATCGACCAGCTGATCCCTGCCGCATCCCAGCGGGTGCGAATCTACACCTGGCAGATTCCGGTGCGCATCACCCACTGGGTCGTGGTGTCCAGCATCGTGGTGCTCTCGGTGACGGGCTTCTACATCGGCGAGCCATTCCTCCTTCCCCCGGGTGGGTCGGTGATGATGGTCATGCGCTTCACCCACATGCTGGCGGCGTTCACCTTCGTCGCCGCCGGGCTGGTGCGCACCTACTGGCTCTTCGCCGGGAACCGGTTTGCACGCTGGACCGCGTTCATCCCGACCAACCGAACCCAGGCGCGGGAGAGCCTGCGGCAGCTCGGCTGGTACCTGTTCCTGCGGCCCAACGCCCCCAAGGTGCTGGGCCACAACCAGCTCGCGGCCGGCACCTACCTGGTGGTCTTCTTCCTGTTCCTGGTCCAGACCCTGACCGGCTTCGCGCTGGTCGCCGTCCACGGGATCCAGCCGTGGGCCACCCTCTTCGGCTGGGTGCCGAACGTCTTCTTCGGCATCCAGGGCGTGCGGCTGATCCACCACCTTCTGATGTGGGCCATCATCGCCTTCATGATTCACCACGTGTACTCGGCGCTCCTGGTCGACCACGTCGAGCGCAACGGGCTCATGTCGAGCATCTTCACCGGCTACAAGTTCGTGACCCGCCAGGAGGTGGTCGAGGCCCGGGACGGCGGGATGGAGGTCGAGGAAGTTCTCGAGTGAGCAGTCCCGACGGTCCGGTGCTGGTCCTGGGGATCGGCAACATCCTGCTCGGCGACGAGGGGGTGGGTGTTCGCGCTGTCGAGATGCTCGCCGCCTCCGCCGGGCACGGGACGCCAATGTCGCACGAGGTTCGGATCGTGGACGGAGGGACCCTGGGGCTCGACCTCCTGCCGCTGGTCGAGGAGGCCCGCGCCCTGATCCTGGTCGATGCCGTCGACGCAGGCGCCGAGCCAGGCACCGTGGTCGTGCTCCGCGGACCGGAGCTCATCGCGCGGCTGAGCGGCGGCGTCTCCGTCCACCAGGTCGGCGTGGGCGACCTCGTGGCGGTCGCCCGGCTGCGGGGCACGCTGCCCGAGCCGACGACGCTCGTGGGCGTGCAGCCGGCCCGGGTCGACGTGGGGATCGAGCTCAGCCCGCCGGTCGCCGCCGCGCTGCCGAAGCTCGTCGACGCGGCCATGGCCGAGATCGCGGCGCTCGCGGCGTCGCCCCGGACAGCGTCCGCGGCCTCCTGATCAGCGACCCTCGACCGGGGCGCCGAGACCCGACGCCTCGGCCTCCTCGAGCGCCATCGCCTCGAGGAGGGTCCGCCGGATCTCGTCGGCCTGCTCCGGCTCCAGGCGCCGTACCACGGTGCCGGCGCTGACCAGCACCCAGTCGCCGACCCTGGCTTCGGGCTCCAGCACGGTTGAGGCGTGGCTCCGCCGCCCCTCCGTCTCCACGGTGGCGCCGAGAGGATCGAGCGCAACCACCAGCGCGGGCAGGCTCATGCACATGGCAGCATCGGCTCCCGACTCATGACGCTGAGCCCGTCCACTCGATGTCGACCGACTCCGGTGTCGGCCGGCTCAGGCCCGGGCCACCGCAGGCGGGGCACGGAGTCTCCGAGCCGGCGGCGGTGAAGGTCGCGCCGCAGGCAACGCAGGTCGCCTCGCGCGGCTGGTGGACGATGGTCACCCGACCCGCATCCAGGCTCGGCAGGCTCAGCTGGAGGTGCAGCCGAAGAGCGTCGTCGAACGCGGCCTCCGCGCTGTGGCCACCGCGCACGATGAGACGGATGGGCGGACCCTTGGCGTCCAGCCCATGCTGTCGGAGCGTCTCGGCGATCGATGCCGCCAGCCCGGCCTCATGCATCAGCTGCCAAGAGGAAACCGCAGATCCGGGGTCGCAGCAGCCTGCCATGCGGCACAAACGGCACGGGTCTCATGGACTCATCCGGCAGGTGCTCACGACCAGCTCTGGCCGATCCCGGACCGCGCAGTGCCGAGTGTCTGGTCGGCCAAGGCTTCCGGCAGATGGGATCGGGTCCTTCGGCCCTTCAGAGGCATGCTGGCTCGCGGGAGACTGGCGTCGGGTCAGCTCCCGCCGGGAGCCGTCCGCGGCGACCAGATTTCCGGCCGACGAGGTGCGGAGCGGAACGGTCACCTGTCCCGCCGACAGGCACGCGGAGGCGGCGATGGCACGGCAGTTCGTCATCCAGCTGGAGAACCATCCGGGAGAGCTCGCCCACCTCACTCGGGCGCTCGCCATGCGCGGGATCGACATCGAGCACGTCAGCTGCGTCGGCTCCGGACCGCTGGCCTGCGCCTTCATCGTGCCCAGCGACGAGCCGGCGATGCGCCAGGTCCTTCGCGGGCTCGGGCATTCGTTCATCGAAGGCAACGCCATCATGGTCGACGTCGAGGACCGGCCGGGAGGCCTGGCCGACATCGCCGAGCGGCTGGCCGCCGCCGGCGTGAACATCCTCGGCGCGCTGTGCGTCGGCCGACGGCTGGGGGTCATGGAGATGACCCTCACCGTCGACGACGAGCAGACTGCTCGCCGCGCCCTGGGCCTGGTCGAGACAGCCCTCGCACCTCGGTGATCAGCGCCGTCGCCACACCTCCCGTGACCGGCGGGGCCCCGGCGGCCGTGCAGGCGACCTTCCTGGGGGAGGTCCTTGCGGCCGCGGCGACCCCCACGCGCCTGGAGGAGTGCATCCAGTGCGGCACCTGCGGCGGCTCGTGCCCGTCCGCCGCAGACATGGACCACACGCCCCGCCAGCTCTTCGCGATGATCCGCGCCGGGATGCGGGACGAGGTGCTCCGCTCGAACACCCCGTGGATGTGCCTGACCTGCAACCTCTGCGTCATTCGCTGCCCGCAGGAGATCCGCATCCCCGACGTGATGGCGATCCTCAAGTCCATGGCCGAGCGCAACGCGACGGTGCCTGACTCGGCGGCGCCGGACTTCTCGCGGACCTTCGTCAGCAACATCCATCGGTACGGGCGCAGCTACGAGATCGGGCTGGTCGCGCGCCACTACCTGCGCCACTACCCATTCCGGCTGCCGGGCATGGCCCCAGCGGGGATCAGCATGCTCGCCAAGGGCCGGATGGGATTCGGCGTCCATCGCATCCGCGGCGTGAAGGAGCTCAACGCGATCCTGGACCGCGCTCGGGCGCTGGAGGCGCGTCGGTGAGCAGCTACCTGTACTACCCCGGCTGCTCGATGGACGGAAGCGGCCGCGCCTACGGCGAGTCGCTCGAGGTGGTCTGCGAGCGCCTCGGCATCGAGCTCACCGAGATCGACGACTGGAACTGCTGCGGCGCGTTCGAGTACTTCGCCATCAGCCAGGAGCGCGCCTACGCCCTGGTCGGGCGCAACCTGGCCCTCGCCGAGCGGCAGCGCAACGGGACCGACACGGTGGTGGCGCCCTGCTCGGCATGCTTCCTGAACCTGGCCAAGACCGACTACACGCTGCGCACCGACCGGACGCTGAGCGGCACCGTCAACGATGCCCTGGCGGCCGGCGGCCTCCACTACGACCCCGGCAGCGTCCAGGTCCGACACCTCTTCGAGGTCATCGTCCGCGAGATCGGGCTGCAGGCGGTCACCGAGCACGTCTCCCATCCGCTCACCGGGCTGCGCGTGGCGCCCTACCTGGGTTGCCTCGTGACACGGCCCGACTACGACCATCGCTGGAGCCTTCACGAGCACCCTCTCGAGTTCGACCGGCTGCTCGCCGCACTCGGGGCCGAGGTCGTCGACTTCCCGCTGCGGACCGCCTGCTGTGGGGGCCACATGACCCAGATCAGCCCGGAGACAGGCCTGGAGCTCATCCGACGCCTGGTCGACTCGGCCGACCGGCTCGGCGCCGACCTGCTTGTGACCGTGTGCCCCATGTGCCAGATGAACGTGGACCTGTACCAGGCGGAGATGAACCACCGCTTCGGAACCAGCTACCACATGCCGATCCTCTTCTTCACCCAGCTGATGGGCCTGGCGTTCGGGGCCGAGCCGAAGCGGGTGGGCATCGGCACCGAGATCGTGAGCGCCCGCTACCCGCTCAACCGGATGCGCGTCCGGGCCTTCGAGTCGCCGCCGGCGGCCGAGGAGGCGCGGCCGGCACGGCGCCCGTCCAGGCGCAGCGTGGCGCTGCCGATGCCGCGGATGCCGGAGGACCCCGATGCGTCCGGCGGCGCGGAGGCACGGCGGTGACCGCCAGCGGCGAGGAGCGGATCGGCGTCTACGTCTGCCACTGCGGGACGAACATCGCCGGCACGGTGGACGTGGAGGCGGTCCGCGACTGGGCCGCCGAGAAGCTCGCCTCGCACGGCGTGGTCGTCGCCCGGGACTACAAGTTCATGTGCGCCAGCCTGGGCCAGGAGCTGATCGAGGAGGACATCCGGGAGCTGGGCCTGACGCGCGTGGTCGTGGCGGCCTGCTCTCCGCACATGCACGAGAAGACCTTCCGTGGCGCGTGCGAGCGCGCCGGCCTCAACCCGTACCTGTGCGAGCTGGTGAGCATCCGCGAGCAGGTCTCGTGGGTCCACACCGACCGCGAGGCGGCCACGGCCAAGGCCAAGGCGGTGGTCGCCGGCGGCGTGCTCCGGGTGGCGGACCACGTACCGCTCGAGCCGTACCGGGTGCCGATCAACCCCGCGACGCTGGTGGTCGGCGGTGGCATCGCGGGGATCACCGCCGCCCTGGAGATCGCGGACGCGGGCTTCCCGGTGCACCTGGTCGAGCGCGAGCCGTCGATCGGCGGGCACATGGCGCAGTTCGACAAGACCTTCCCGACGCTCGACTGCGCCGCCTGCATCCTGACGCCGAAGATGGTGACCGCCGGGAGCCACCCGAACATCACCCTGCACACGTGGAGCGAGGTGACGGACCTGTCCGGCTACGTCGGCAGCTTCACCGCGACGATCCGCCATCGGGCTCGCTACGTGAACACCGACCTGTGCACCGGCTGCGGGATCTGCCAGGAGAAGTGCCCGGTCCGCGTGGTCGATGAGGGCTTCGAGGCCGGCATCGGCTACCGCAA
>CAYVLM010000145.1:0-5796 GCA_964452225.1 uncultured Steroidobacteraceae bacterium
TCAGCTGGCGCCCGAACCCCGCCTGGCCTGTGGCGCAGAAGGGGCAGCCGACCGCGCACCCCGCCTGCGACGAGATGCAGATCGTGGTCCGCTCGGCGCTGCGCCCGTGCGCCGGCGTGCGCATGAGCACCGATTCCACCCGCTGCCCGTCCCCGAGCTCGTGGACCGCCTTGGCGGTCAGCCCGCGATCGCCCCCGAGGACGTGGCTGGCCTCGATCGCGGAGAAGCGCAGCTCCGCCGCGAGCGCGGACCGGAGCCGGCGCGGCAGGTCGGTCAGATCCTCGAACCCGCTCACCTCCGGCCGGTGAATGCCGGCCAGGACCTGGCGGGCCCGATACGCCGGCTCGCCGCGGGCGGCGAGCCACGCGGCGAGCTGCGACGAGCCGAGGTAGCTGATCGCCGGGCGAGGCCCGGCGACGGCCAGCTCAGTCACGGCGCCCCATGAGGAGCGAGAGGTAGAAGAGGAACGTGAGCAGCGCCGTCAGCGCCGCGGCCACGTACGTCCACGCGGCGGCCTTGAGCACGTCGCGGGCGCCGGTCTCCCGCTCCCCCACCATGCCCAGGCTCGACACGAAGGCGAGCGCCTTGCCTGAGGCGCCGATCTCGACCGGCAGCGTCACGAAGGTGAAGACGACGGCCGCGGCGAAGGCAATGAGCCCGATCCAGGCCAGCCCGAGGAGGTTCAGCCACCAGCCGGCGATGATCAGCCAGGGCGCGACCCCGGAGCCGAACTGGACGGCCGGGACGATCGCCATCCGGACGGTCATCCACGGGTCGCGCTCGCGGTCCTGGAGCGCGTGCCCCACCTCGTGGGCGATCACCGCCGCGGAGGCGACCGACAGGCGGGGGGCTCCGGCGGGGACGCTGACGGCCGACCGGGCAGGGTCGAAGGCGCCGAGTCGCGGGTCGCCGGCGACCGCCTGCGACACGCGCAGCACCTTGCCCCGCGGGTCGTAGTGGTCGGTCAGCTGCCCCTGGACCGGCTCGATCTTGACATCGTTGAGGCCCTGGCGGTCGAGCAGCCGCCGGGCGAAGTCGAAGGCGTTCATCGAGATGCCCGAGTCGACCTTCGCCCACCTGGCGTAGGTCGACCGGACGCGGTAGGCCGCCCATCCGGTGATCGCGATGCTCGGCACCATGACGAGCAGGATGTAGCCAAGGAAATTCATCGTGCGTACTTCCACCTCCTGGAGGGAAGTGACCCCGAGTATACCCGGCTCCACGTTGCGGCCGGATGACGACGAAATGAGCGTGGCGCGCGGACCGCTACGGCCGGACGACGCCCAGCAGCAGGTGGTCCCGCGGGAGGCCGCGCCGCCAGTCGACGCCCGGCATCACGGGCCGTCCCGCCGGCTGCACCAGGTCCAGGGCGAGCGCCCCCGAGCCGCATGCGACCCGCGGCTCCTCGCCGGGGAGGAGCGCGCCAACCGGCGGGCCGTCGACTCCGGTGACCGGGTGCGCGCGGCGCACGTGGAGGCGGCCGCCGTCCAGGGTCGTCCAGGCGCCCGGCCAGGGCTGGAGCGCGCGCACCTGGCGGTCGATCTCGACAGCGTCCCGCCGCCACTCGATCCAGCCGTCATCGCGGCGGAACGCGTGCACCACGGTGGCCTGGCTCTCGTCCTGCGGGGTTGCGCGCAGGAGGTCGTCGCGCCAGCGGAGGAGGATCTCCGGAACCCGCTCCGCGGCCAGCGCCGCGAGTCGCGCCTCGAGCGCGGGCGCTTCCTCCCGTCCGTCGAGCGGCACGCGCCACTGGGCCACGATCGGTCCGCGATCGAGCCCGGCGGTCATGACCATCAGGCTCACGCCGGTCTCCGGGTCACCCGCCAGGATCGTCCCCGCCACCGGTGCGGCGCCGCGGTGGCGCGGCAGGAGCGAGGGATGCACGTTCAGCGGCGGCCGATCGCCGAGCGCAAGCAGGTCGGCCGGCACCAGCTGCCCGTAGGCCGCGAGGAGAACGCCGTCGGGCGCGAAGGCCGCGAGCCGGGCCAGGGCCTCCTCGGACCGCAGCCCGGCCGGCGTGAAGGTCTCGAGATCGAGATCCCGCGCCCGGGCCGCGACCGGCGATGGGCGGGCATGGAGGTGACGGCCGGCAGGTCGGTCCGGCGCCGAGACGACGAGCAGCGCGTCGGTGAGCTCGGGCAGGCGGTCGAGCAGGGGGACGGCGAACGAGCCGGTGGCGAGGTACGCGACGCGGCCGATACGGGCCACTAGATGCCCGCGGCCTGCCCTTCGGGGACGTCGCTCGGATGCTCGGCGACGCGAACGAGCTCCTCCAGCGACTCGAGGTGATCGATGTAGAGGATCCCGTTGAGGTGATCGATCTCGTGCTGCAGGGCGCGCGCGAAGAGCTCCTCCCCCTTGACCCGGAACTCCTTGCCGTGCCGGTCCTGCGCCTTGACCGTCACCTTCGCAGCACGGCCTACCTCAGCGACGAAGCCCGGGATCGAGAGGCACCCCTCCCAGTCGGAGATCTCGCCGGATGAGCGCACGATCTGCGGGTTCACGAGCTCGGTGACCGTGTCCTCGAGCTCGATGACGGCCACGCGCAGAGGCACGCCGACCTGGTTCGCCGCAAGCCCGATGCCGGGCGCGTCGCGCATCGTCTCGAGCATGTCATCGAGCAGGCGGTGGAGCGACGCGTCGAAGGTCGAGACCCTCTTCGTCTTCTCGTGCAGGATCGGCTCTTCGGCCGTCAGGATCCGGCGAACCACCATGTCGGCATTGTACTGATGGCGGACCTGCCGTGAGGCGGCTCCGTCAGAGGAGCGACTCGGGGTCGACGTCGATTGCCACGCCGCCCGGCACCTGCTCCAGGGCCAGACCGCGCGCGGCGATGCTGGCCGCTCTCAGCACCACCTGCATCCGCCATCGCCCGGCTCGCCGCGGCACGTAGGCCGGCAATGGGCCGAGCACCTCCACGCCCGGACGGGCGACCGCGGAGGCCGCCGATCGCCCGCGGGCCTCGGCCCGGTCCCGATCGGCGTCCGCAACCAGCAGGCGTGCCAGCCAGCCGGACGGCGGGTAGCCGAGCAGGCGCCGGCGCAGGAGCTCCTCGTCCGTGAAGCCGTCCACGTCGAGCCGGGCGGCGGCGCGGATGGCGTAGTGGTCCGGCGCGTAGGTCTGCACCACCACCCGACCCATCCGCGGCCCGCGTCCGGCGCGGCCTGCGACCTGGGCGACCAGCTGGAAGGTGCGCTCGGCGGCGCGGTAGTCGGGCAGGTTCAGGGTGACGTCGGCGGCGATCACCGCCGCCAGGACGACATCGGGCAGGTCCAGTCCCTTGGCCGCGAGCTGGGTCCCGACCAGGACGTCGATCCGGCCCTCCCGGAAGTCGTCGTAGACCGTCTCGAAGGCGCGCCGACCGGCGAGGACGTCGGAGTCGAGACGCCCGACCCGCAGTCCCGGGAAGCGGGCCTGGACCTCGGCCTCGACCCGCTGGGTCCCGGCGCCGAAGTAGCGGATCCGCGGCGACCCGCAGGCGGGGCACCGCTCGGGCACCAGTGCGGTGCGCCCGCAATGGTGGCAGCGCAGCCGGTCGCCGGCGAGGTGGAAGACGTACGGCAGCTCGCAATCCGGGCACCGCAGGCTCTCGCCGCAGTCCCGGCACAGGACGAAGGTGGCGGCGCCACGACGGTTGATGAGCAGGATCGCCTGTCCTCGCCCGTCCCCGACCCCGGCCAGCGCCTCTGCGAGCGCGCCGGAGAGGACCGACCGGTTGCCCGCGGCAAGCTCCGCGCGCATGTCCACGACCTCGACGGTCGGCGCCTTCCCCACGCGGCGTTCCAGGAGACGCGCCCGTCGCACGCTCCCATCGCGGACGAGGGCCAGCGTCCCGAGGTCCGGCGTGGCGCTGCCCATGACCAGCCGCGCTGCGGCCAGCTCGGCCCGCTGCCTGGCCACCCAGCGCGCGTCGTAGCGCGGCGTCCGATCCGACTTGTAGCCGCCCTCGTGCTCCTCGTCGACGACCAGCAGCCCCAGGTCCTGCATCGGGGCGAAGGCCGCCATCCGGGTCCCGAGCACGACGCGCGCCTCGCCTTGCGCGATCCGCCACCACGAGTCATGCCGCTCTCCCGCCGAGAGGCCGGAGTGCATCACCACCAGCCGGTCGCCGGCGAGCGAGGCCAGTCGGTCGCCGAGCTGCGGAACGAGCGACACCTCCGGCACCAGGACGATCGCGGATCGACCGGCGTCAAGCGTGGCCTCGACTGCCGCCAGGTACACCTCGGTCTTGCCCGAGGCGGCCACGCCCTCCAGCAGGAGCTCCCCGCCCGGCGGCAGGGTCTCGACGGCGGAGAGCGCGGTGCGCTGCTCTGGCGCCAGCTCGTCGCGCAGCGGCGTCCCCGCGGCCCGGTGCGCGAGCGGGTCCCGGACGAGCTCGCGCCACCCGAGATCGACATGGCCGGTGGTCTCGAGCCGCCGCGCCGGCCGCAGGAGCGTGCCGGCCTCGACGCCGATCAGCTCGGCAAGCTCCGGCAGGCTCGCCTCGCCAGCGCCGAGCGCGTCGAGCAGGCCACGCTGCAGGGGTGCCCGGCGGGGCGGATCCGGGGCATCGGTGCGGCGCCGCACCGTCCGGACGCGCCTCGAGTGGAGTGACGGCGGTCGCAGGCGCCAGTGTGCGCGGATGGCGCCCCGGCGCCGCAGCCCGTTCATCCAGCCCGCGGCACCTCGGAGCGGCGCGAAGCGCAGGAGCTCGGATTCGGCCACCAGGCGTTCGTCGCCGGCGCCGGCGTCCGCCAGCCCTGCCGGCAGCTCCGCGGGGCTCACCAGCTCCCAGCGTCGCTCGAGCCGTGACTCGAGCCCCGGCGGCAGCATGGCCGCCAGGGTGGTCCCGATCGGCGCGCGATAGTAGACGGCGATACGCCGGGCGAGCTCCAGCAGGTCGCGCGTGAACATCGGCTCGGAGACCACCGCCTCGACCGGTTTGAGCGATCGGTCGGCCCCGTCCGCCGGACGGGACGCAGCGACGAGGTACCCGAGCGCCAGGCGGCGCCCGTACGGCACCAGGACGAGCGATCCGGGCTCGTCCGTCAGCCCATCGGCAAGCAGGTAGCTGAACGTCCGCTCCGGGCGATCGGCGATCGCGTCGACCGCGACCTCGACGACGCGCCCGGCGCGCTCAGACGCGGGGCCGGCGCGGCGGCTCACGGCGCGCCTCGGCCTGGATGATCTCCCAGATGCGCTCGGCGGCTTCCTCGGGGTGGTCGGTCTCGTTCACGATCACGTAGTCGTAATCGTCCGACGATGCCATCTCCCGCTCGGCGTTCCGGCGGCGGATGGCGAGGGACTCCGCGGACTCGGACCCTCGACCCGACAGCCGCGCATCGAGGTCCTCCAGCGAGGGCGGCATCACGAAGATGAGCAGGGCGTCCGGGACCAGGCGCTGGACGGCCCGGGCCCCCTGGGGATCGATGGTCAGGATGGCGTCCCGGCCAGCCGCCAGGATGCCGCGCACCTGCTGGACCGGGGTCCCGTACCAGTGCCCGTGGACGTTCGCGGACTCGAGCAGTCCCCCCTCCTCACGCAACGCCTCGAATGCGTCGCGCGAGAGGAAGTGGTAGTGCACGTTGTCGATCTCGCCGGGGCGCCGCGGACGGGTGGTGGTGGTCACGATGGGCACGACCTGGGGATGGGTCCGCGCGAGCTCGGCCACGATGGTGCTCTTCCCGACGCCCGAAGGGCCGGAGACCACCACCAGCAGCGGATTCGGGAAGGTCATTCGCTTGTCGACCGCCTCGGGGACGGTCTCCCCCGGCATCGGCTGCATGCCGCCCTCCTCGGTCAGCCCGGTGCCTGGGC
>CAYVLM010000146.1:0-5766 GCA_964452225.1 uncultured Steroidobacteraceae bacterium
CATCCCGGAGAAGGAGAAGGCCCAGATGCCGGGCATGCCCCCCGGAGGGATGGACTACTAGTCCCTCCTCCTGCGTGCCGAAGGACCCCGGCGGGCTCTGCCCGCCGGGGTCCCGTGCTGCGGAGGAGCGGGCCGCGCGTCGATCGGCCCCGGTGCGATGATCTGGCGCGATGAGATCGGTGCCTTCGCAGGATGCCCGGGCGCTTGCCGGGCTCATGGCGATTGCCATCGTGGCGTGGCTGGCGTACGTCGGGCTGCTGATGGTCCTTCTGGGCGGGCGGGTCACCCCGGACCTGCTGCTGGTGGTGGCAGCGCTGGTGACGATCGCGCTCCTCGCCGACCGTCCGATCCTGCGCGAGATCCTGCCCTTCCCCCTTATCGCGCTGACCTGGGAGGCCATGCGCGGCCTGAGCGCGAACCTCGTGACCCGCGTGCACGCGGCCGACGTGGCGAGCCTCGAACGGACCCTGTTCGGCCCGTTTTCCGGGGGGCGGACCCCGACCGAGGCGCTGCAGTCCGCGTTCCACGTCACCGGCTCCGTCAGCCCTCTCGATGCGGCCATGACCGCGGTCTACCTGGGCCATTTCGTGGCGCCGGTCGTCTTCGGGTACCTCATCTGGCGCCGGAGCCAGTCGGTCTACTACCGCTACGCCATGGCCATGATCATCATTGCCCTGGCCGGCTACGGCACCCAGCTCCTCTTCCCCGTGGCCCCGCCCCGCCTGGCGGGGCAGTTTGGTGCCGCCATCTCGGTCCAGGACATCACCGCCGAGGTACTCGCCGCCTTCCACGCCTTTCCGATCGCCTCGTGGGGCTACGGGAACCTCTCGGGGAACGAGCTGGCTGCCTTCCCCTCCCTGCACGCCGCCTTTCCCCTGGTCGGCGCCTTCTTCCTGGCCCGGGTGAGCCGGCGGGACGCGGTGCTGGCGCTCGCCTGGTCGGCGCTCGTCTGGTTCGCGATCGTCTACCTGGGGCAGCACTACGTCGTCGACGCGGTCGCGGGCGCGATCTACATGGTGGCCACCTGCGCGGTGGTCAGCCTTCCCGCCTTCGACCAGGTGATCGAGCAGCTCGCCTCGATCCGCTTCTGGGTCCCGCTCGGGGCCGGCGAGTAGGCCGGCGAGTCGGCCGACGACGTCCGTCAGCGAACGATGTGCGTGCCCGCCTCGCCGGCCAGCCCCCGCTCCAGGTTCTCCGGGCTGGTGACGATCGCCTCTGAGCCGCCCGCCTCAAGGAAGCCGATGCAGGCCGCGATCTTGGGAGCCATGCTGCCCGCCGCGAAGTGGCGTCCCTCGTCGAGGTAGGCCTTGGCCTCGGCGAGCCTCATGCTGTCGATCCAGCGCTGCTCGGGTCGGCCCCAGTCGAGCGCGACCCGCTCGACGGCGGTGCTGATCATGAAGACGTCGGCGCGGATCCGCGAGGCGAGGAGCGACGATGCGAAGTCCTTGTCGATCACGGCCGCCACGCCGTGAAGGTCGCCGTCCTGGTCCGCGACCACGGGGATGCCGCCGCCGCCCACGGTGATCACCACGAACCCGTCGGCGAGGAGCGCCTTCACCGCCTGCTCCTCGACGATGCGCAGGGGCCGTGGCGACGGGACCACGCGGCGCCAGCCGCGGCCCGCGTCCTCGCGCACCGCCCAGCCCTCGTTGCGGCGGCGCATCGCCTGCGCCTCGTCCATGAAGGAGCCGATCGGCTTGGAGGGGTTCCCGAAGGCCGGGTCATCGGCCGCCACCTCGACCTGGGTGACCACGGTCACCGCCTGGCGATCGAGGCCGAGGCGTCGGAAGTCATGCCCGAGGTTCTGCTGCAGCTCGTACCCGATGGCTCCCTGGCTGTCCGCGTCGCAGACGTCGAGAGGCACCTCGTGAAGCTCGTGGGAGGCAAGCTCCGAGCGGCGCAGGATGAAGCCCACCTGCGGCCCGTTCCCATGGCCGATGGCCACCTCCCACCCATCCTGGATGATCCGCGCGATGTGCCCGCTCGTCTCCCCGAGCGCCCGGTACTGGTCCGGAACGCTCATGTGCTGCGGGTCGCGGATCAGCGAGTTGCCGCCGATGGCGACGACGAGCCTGCTCATCGCATCGTCAGGGCCATGACGGCCTTCTGCGCGTGGAGGCGGTTCTCCGCCTCGTCGTACACCACCGACTGCGGCCCGTCGATCACCGCGTCGGCCACCTCGACGTTGCGGTCGGCCGGCAGCGGGTGCATGAAGATCGCGTCGGGCGCGGCGAGCGCCATCCGGCGCTCGTCGGTGATCCAGTCGGGGTAGCGGGACGCGATGGCGGCGCCATCGGCCTCGTCCCTGGCCGTCAGCAGCGCCCCCCAGCTCTTGGCATACACCACGTCGCTGCCGCGGAATCCCGCGTCGAAGTCGTCGAGCTGCTCGAACGAGCCGCCGGCGCGACGCGCGTTGGCGGCCGCCTCGTCGACGATGTCGGGCATGAGCCGGAACTCGGGCGGGTGGACGAGCCGCACGTGCATCCCGAAGCGGGTCGCGAGACCGATCAGGTCCTGCGGCACGCTGATCGGCTTCTGGTAGCTCGACGCGTAGGCCCAGCTGACGGTGATCGTCCGCCCGCGCGGGTCCCCGAGCTTCTCGCGGATGGTGAGCAGGTCGGCGAGCGTCTGGTGGGGGTGGTAGAGATCGCACTGCATGTTGAGCACCGGCACCCGGGAGGCCTCGGCGACCTCGCGGATATAGCGGTTCCCGATGCCCCAGTCGACGTTGCGGATCGCGATCCCGTCGTTGTAGCGGCCCAGGATCTCGCCGATCTCACGCGCCGTGTCGCCGTGGGCGATCTGGGTCGTCCGGCTCTCGATGAACTGGGCATGCCCGCCCAGCTGGGCCATGCCGGCCTCGAAGCTGGCCCGCGTCCGCGTGGAGCTGAAGAAGAAGAGCATGGCCAGCACCCGGTCGCGGAGCAGGGGATGGGGGATCCCCAGCGCCCGCTCGCGCTTGAGCTGGGCCGCCACCTCGAGGACGGTCTCGATCTCCTCGCGGCTCCACTCCGCGAGCGTGATCAGATCCCGGCCGCGCAGGTCGGTCTGCATCGGTCTGCCTCCTACTCCGCCGCACCGAGGACGAGGCTGAGGAGCGCCATCCGCAGCGGCACCCCGTTGAAGGCCTCGACCCAATAGCGCTGGTGGCGCGTGGCGTCCACGTCGGACGGCAGCTCGTCCATGCGCGGCAGCGAGTGCAGGATGATCGAACTGCGCTTCGCCTCGGCCCGGAGGAGCTCGCGCGTGACCCGGTAGGCCTCCGGGGTCAGGCCGGTCTCCCCGCTGCGCTCCACGCGCGACTGGGTGTAGTCCGCCTGCACGACCGGCTCCATGTAGATGACGTCCGCCTCACCGATGGCGTCCGCCACCGATGGCGCGGTGCGGTAGGCGACGTTGAGCTCGTCGAGCTCGGCGGTGAACTCGGGCAGGAGCGAAAGCTCCGGCGGGCTGACCACGATCGCCTCGGCGTCGAACTGCGACAGGGCGTAGAGGATCGAGTGCATCGTCCGCATCCGCATGTCGCCCACCAGGAGGTAGGTCAGCCCGTCGAGCGTGCCAAGCTCCTGCCAGATGGTGTACAGGTCGGTCAGGACCTGGGTCGGATGCTCACCCCACCCGTCGCCGCAGTTGATGACGGGGACCGATGCCCAGCGCGCCGCCTCGGCGGGGGCTCCCTGCTGGAAATGCCGGATTGCGATCACGTCGCCGTAGTACTCCAGCATGTGGAAGGTGTCCTTGATCGACTCCTGGTAGAAGTCGCCCGCTCGGGTCATCTTCGCGTCGGCAAAGCCCAGGACGTGGCCGCCGAGCCGATGCATGGCCGCCTCGGTGGAGAGGCGGGTGCGGGTCGAGGGCTGGTAGAACGCGGTGAGCAGCGTCTTGCCCTTGAGCAGGTCGGTGTTGCGCCGGTCCCGGGCGAACTCCTTGAGATCCTCGGCGACGCCGAAGACACGGAAGAACTCGTCTCGGCTGAAGTCCTTCAGCGAGAGGATGTCGCGACCGATGAAGCTGCGCATTCGTGCACTCCGTTCTGCTCAGGTGGGTCGGGCTCCGCCGCCTCCGGCCGTGCGGCGGATGCCCGTGAAGAGGACGCCGACCGTCTCGTCGGCGCCGATGACGCCCCGCTGCAGCAGGGTCAGGACGCCGGCCAGACCGGCGGACCCGGTGGGATCGACGTCGATGCCCGTCGCCTCAACGGCCAGGCGGTTCGCCCTGGTGAGGGTCCCCTCGTCGACGACGATCGGTTCGCCACCGGTCTCGAGCATGGCGGTGACCACCGCCATCCAGTCGTACGTCTCGTCATCGAGGATCCCGGTCGCGACGCTGTGCGGCTCCGTCTCCCAGGGCCACATGAACCGGGATCGGTGGCGGGCGATCCAGGCGAGCTCCTCTCTGCCGGACGCGGTGGCGACCGCCTCGCGCAGCGCCGCGGGTGAGGGGTTGGACAGGCCGAGGCGTCGCACCAGCCGGGCCGTGACCCGCCGGTAGGCCCGCCGCAGCGGGAAGGCTCCCTGCGTCTGGACGGTGTGCAGGCGCGGCAGGTCGGCGATCGCACCGAGGGCATGGGCATCGGCGAACGCCCTGGCGCAGGAGGCGGCGAGCGCTCCTCCGCCGACCTGGACGACGAGGTGATCGAATCGGTGCCCGCTCGCCCGCAGCTCGTCGACGAGCTCATACCCGAGGGTCTCGCCACCCTCGATCGCCAGGCCGTTGAGGTTGCCCTGGCAGGTAAAGGCGAGCGCGCCGCACGCCAGCGCCTCCGCGAGCCGATGGTAGGTCGGGTCGCCGGGGATGCCCGGTTGACGCTCGCAGATCTCGATCGAGGCTCCGAGGCTGGTCAGCCGTTCGACGACGTTCGCATCGGCATCGGGAGGAATGAACACGGACAGCGAGCGGCCGGCGGCCCGGGCCACCACGGCCGCCGCCAGCGCCGCGTTGCCGCAGCTGGCGATGGCCAGCGGTCGATCGGCCGGTGCGTCACCGAGCTCGAGCTCGACGAGGGTGCCGAAGAGGTGCCGGGCCTTGTGCGAGCCGGAGACGTTGCCGGTCTCGTCCTTGACGAGCAGGCCGCCCGGGGCCTCGAAGCCGAGCAGCCCGTCGAGCGGCGTACCGGCGAGGAGCGGGGTGGCGCGGAAGCCGCGCCCGTCGACGGCGGCCACGGCGTCGTCGAGCCGCCGGATCAGGGCGATCACGTCGGCGTCCGAGCGGCCCCGGGCGCGGGCGAGGTGGTAGCCGTGCAGCAGGGTCCGGTACCGGACGAAGGGGTTCGGGTCGGGGTCGGCCGGGAAGCGCACGAGGGCGGGATCGATCTCGCGCAGCAGCACGTGATCGATGTCGTCGCCGGGCCGCGCCGCCGGGCAGGAGAGGGCGATCACCTCGTCGCCCCCCAGCCGCGTCCCGCAGCCGGCGCAGACCAGGGCGGTGGGAAGCGTGGCGGTGGTCGACGCGGGCACGGCCATCGGGCTCATGGATCGTTCGCCAGCCCGGTCCGCGCGTTGAGCTCGCTGATCATCTCGTCCCAGAGGGGCAGCACGGTGCGCAGCTCGGTCCAGGTCTCCTGCCGGCGCCGAGCGACGAACTCGTCGACCGGAACGCCCTGCTGCTCCACCCAGGTGTAGTAGCCGAGGTTGAAGATTCGCCTCCGCTCCAGGTCGTCGAGGACGCGCACGTGCTCTCCGCCCGCGCCGAGCAGCTGCTCGCCGTGGGTCTCGGCGGCGGCCAGCTCGTCGAAGCCGTCCGGGAAGTCACGCCGCTCGACCTTCT
>CAYVLM010000147.1:0-5765 GCA_964452225.1 uncultured Steroidobacteraceae bacterium
CGGGACGACATCGTCGGGATCGACGCGGCGGTCATCATGAACCCGAGGGTCTGGGAGGTCTCGGGGCACGTCGCGGGGTTCAGCGACCCGATGGTCGACTGCCGGAGCTGCAAGCTCCGCTTCCGGGCCGATGACCTCAAGGGCCCGCCCGCGGAGGTCGCCTGCCCGAACTGCGGCCGGCGCGGCACGCTGACCGACGCCCGCCAGTTCAACCTGATGTTCAGGACCCACGTGGGGCCGCTGGAGGAGTCGGCATCGGTCGCCTACCTGCGCCCGGAGACGGCGCAGGGCATCTTCGTCAACTTCGACAACGTGGCGACCAGCATGCGGCGCAAGCTGCCGTTCGGCATCGGCCAGATCGGCAAGAGCTTCCGCAACGAGATCACGCCCGGGAACTTCATCTTCCGCGACCGCGAGTTCGAGCAGATGGAGATGGAGTTCTTCGTGCACCCGTCGGAGGAAGACCGCTGGTTCCGCTACTGGGTGGACGAGCGGATGCGCTGGTGGACCGATGTCGTCGGCATCGCGGCCGAGCGGCTGCGCCTCCGGCCGCACGAGCGCGACGAGCTCAGCCACTACTCGAAGCAGACGACCGACGTCGAGTACCTGTTCCCCATGGGGTGGTCCGAGCTGGAGGGGATCGCGGACCGGACCGACTACGACCTGTCGGCCCACACGCGGGGATCGGGCAAGGCGCTCAGCCTGTTCGACGAGTCGACCGGTGAGCACATCACCCCCTACGTGATCGAGCCGGCAATGGGCGTCGACCGGGCGGTGCTGACCGTCCTGATCGACGGCTACGAGGAGGAGCAGCTGGCGAAGGAGAAGCGGACAGTGCTCCGCCTCCGACCTTCGCTGGCTCCGGTCAAGGCCGCGGTCCTCCCGCTGCTCCGCAACCGGCCCGAGCTCGTGGAGACGGCTCGGCGCCTGGCCGCCGATCTCAAGCGCGCGGTGCCCTCGATGTACGACGACACGGCCAGCATCGGCAAGCTCTACCGGCGGCAGGACGAGATCGGCACCCCGTTCTGCGTGACGGTGGACGTCGACTCCCTCTCCGACGGGGCCGCCACCATCCGCGAGCGCGACAGCATGACGCAGGAGCGCGTGGCGCTCGACCTCATCCCGCAGCGCATCGCCGACCTGGTCAGCGGCCGGGCGGCGTGGGCGGTGCCGTCTGCCGATGAGCCGGCATCGCCATGACCGAGCTCTCCGCCATCGCCGAGGTGCAGGCGGCGCTGGATCGGGGCCAGCACGACGAGGTGCTGCGACGCACGGGCGCCATGCTCGCGGAGCGGCCCGGCGACGACGCGGCCCATGAGCTGCGTGCCCGCGCGCTCCTGGCCCTGGGACGGCTCGACGATGCGGAGCGGGAGGTTGCCGACGCGGTGCGGCTCGATCCCGACGAGGTGCGGTACCGGGAGCTGCTGGCCCAGGTCTTTGCGGCGCGGGGCGCGCACCGCGATGCGGCAGACGAGTTCGGCATCCTGGCGCGGTCCGATCCGCACCAGGCCGGATGGACGGTCGCCGAGGCGCACGAGCGGCTGGGCGCCGCCCAGCCGGAGCTCGGCGTGGAAGCCGCGCGCCGCGCGGTTCGGCTCGACCCGACCGACTTCGCCGGCCAGCTGGCCCTGGCGCGAGGTCTCGTGCGGCTGGGCGATCCGACCGGCGCGCTGGAGGCCGCGGCCCGGGCCACGGCGCTGCGGCCCGCGGATCCGCGGGCGCGCGAGGTGCTGGCGGACGGGCAGTGGCTGGCGGGGGAGGGCGGCGCGGCGCTGGCCGGCTTCGCGGTGCTCGCCGGCGAGCTTCGCGGCCCGGAGCGGTCGCGCGTGACGCGCAAGGCGCGAGCGCTGTACGCGCAGCGCGCCGGCCGGATCGGCCGCCTGCTGGCAGCGCAGCCGACCCTGTTTGCGTTCGTCCTTCGGCGGGGCTGGCTGGCGGGACCATGAGGGTCGGGCTGCTGCGCGAGCGGGTCGCGGCGGCGCTGGCCGCTGGGATGCACCGCCCCGAGCCCGAGGTGGTGGCCCTCACCGTCGACCGTACGAAGGCCATGGCGGTTGCGCTGGCGGGCCTCGCTGACGATGACGAGGTCGAGGTCTCCGAGCTGGAGGTGTCGACCGTGCGGGCGGCGGCGATCCTGGGCTTCCATCCCGAGCACGTGCGCCGGCTGATCCGGACCGGACGCCTGCGCGCGCGGCGCGTCGGCGGCGACTACCGGATTGCGGTCACCGACCTGTGGCCCCTGCTCGAGCTGCGTCACCGCGAGCCGGGACGGCGACGATTCCGGCGGCGGTAGCCACGAGCGGAGATCCCGGACGGCGGTGGCCGTGGGTCCCGTGCCTCACGGTACAATTGAGGCTCCCACCCGCACGAGGTTCGCGCTGTTCACCATGGCCACGACCGGCAGAAGGTCCGCGAAGCGCAGCACCGCCCACAAGCCGAGCCAGGATGAAGCACAGGCCGCTTCCGACGGCAAGCTGATCTATACCTTCGCGGAGGGGAGCGCCGGCATGCGTGCCCTTCTCGGGGGCAAGGGGGCGGGCCTGGCGGAGATGACGAACGCCGGCCTTCCGGTGCCGCCAGGGTTCACCATCACGACCGAGGCATGCAACGCGTACTACGCCGCCGGCCGTGAGCTCCCGCCGGGCCTCTGGGACGACGTCCTGGCCCACATGACCGAGCTCGAGGCGGCGACCGGCAAGGGCTTCGGGAACCCGGAGAACCCGCTGCTGGTCAGCGTCCGATCGGGCGCGGCGATCAGCATGCCGGGGATGATGGACACGGTCCTCAACCTCGGCCTGAACGAGCAGACGGTCGCGGGGCTGATCCTGCTCACCGAGAACGAGCGCTTCGGGTACGACGCCTGGCGGCGGTTCATCGCCATGTTCGGGCGCATCGTGCAGGGTATTCCGGCATCGGCCTTTGACGAGCCGCTCGAGGCGCTCAAGGAGGAGCGCGGCGCCCGGGCCGATACCGACCTGACCGCCGAGAACCTGCGGGGCCTTGCCGAACGGTATGGACAGATCGTGGCCGAGCAGACCGGCGAGCCGTTCCCGACCGATCCGTATCGACAGCTGGAGCTCGCCATCCGCGCCGTCTTCGACAGCTGGTTCGGCAAGCGGGCGCACGACTACCGCGAGTTCAACAAGATCCCCCACGACCTGGGGACCGCCGTGAACATCGTGACCATGGTCTTCGGCAACATGGGCTCCGATTCCGGGACCGGCGTTGCCTTCACCCGCGACCCGAACACGGGGGCCAGGGAGCTCTTCGGGGAGTACCTCACCAACGCCCAGGGCGAGGACGTGGTCGCCGGAATCCGCACGCCGGCCAAGATCAGCCACATGCGCGAGGAGCTTCCGGACGTCTACCGCCAGTTCGAGGAGATCGCCGAGAAGCTCGAGCGCAACTACCGCGACGCGCAGGACCTGGAGTTCACCATCGAGCGCGGCACGCTGTACATGCTCCAGACCCGCTCGGCAAAGCGCACCGCCCCGGCGGCGGTGAAGATCGCCATCGACATGGTGGAGGAGGGGATTCTCACCCGCGAGGAGGCGCTGCAGCGGGTCGATCCGGCGCAGATCGTGCAGCTGCTTCTGCCGCGCTTCGACGAGCGCGCCAAGGCCGGGGCGCAGGACCGCTTCCTCGGGAAGGGGCTCAATGCCTCGCCGGGCGCCGCCACCGGCAAGGCGATCTTCGACCCGGACCGCGCTGTGGAGGCCAAGGAGGCCGGCGATCCGGTGGTCCTGGTGCGCATCGAGACGAGCCCGGATGACGTGCACGGCATGCTTGCCGCGAAGGGGGTCCTCACCGCCCGCGGCGGAGCCACGAGCCACGCGGCGGTGGTGGCCCGCTCGATGGGTCTGCCCTGCGTGGCGGGCGCCGAGTCGCTGCGGATCGACTACGCGTCGCGCCAGATGCGCGCCGGCGACGTGACGGTCGCCGAGGGGGAGATGATCAGCATCGACGGGACTACCGGCGAGATCTTCGCGGGCGAGCTGCCGACCATCGAGGCCAGGTTCGAGGACGAGGGCGAGCTTGCCATCCTCCTCGGCTGGGCCGACGAAGTTCGACGGCTGCAGGTGTGGGCCAACGCCGACTACCCGCGGGACGCGGAGCGCGCCCGTGCCTTCGGGGCGCAGGGGATCGGGCTGTGCCGCACGGAGCACATGTTCTTCGAGGAGGACCGGCTCCCGACCGTGCGCCGCATGATCCTGGCTGCCACCCGGGCGACCGAGGCGAAGCGGCGCCGGGACGCCGGGGTCGAGCTGACCGCCGACGAACGCGAGACGGTCGAGGTCTTCGATACCGCGCTGGCCGAGCTCGAGACGCTCCAGACCGATGACTTCGCCGGCCTCTTCCGCGCCATGGACGGCCTCCCGGTCGTCATCCGCCTCATCGATCCGCCGCTCCACGAGTTCCTGCCCAGCTACGAGGAGCTGCTCGTGGAGGTGACCCGCCTGCAGGATCGGCTGGGCGGCGACGGAGACGGGCGCTCGCCGCTCGACGCCGTGGGCGACCGGGTCACCCCGGCGATCGCCAGGGGGCTCGAGAAGGTGCTCGGCAAGAAGGACGCCGGGCGGGCCATGAAGCTGCTGCGCCGCGAGGGGAAGGCGTCGACGGCGACATCGGCGCCTGACGAGAAGGGATCGCTCGAGGCGGAGCTCGCCGAGAAGACGGAGCTGCTCAATGCCGTGGAGGCGATGCGCGAGCAGAACCCGATGCTCGGCATGCGCGGCATCCGGCTGGGGCTGATGATCCCGGACATCATCCGGATGCAGACCCGCGCCATCCTGACTGCTGCGGCCCGGGTCGACGACGAGGGGAAGAAGGCCCTCCCGGAGATCATGATCCCGCTGGTCGGGCACGTGAACGAGCTCGCCGAGACGCATCGCATCATCGAGGCGGAGGTTGATCGCCTCGCGAAGGAGACCGGTCGGCAGGTGGCCTACAAGTTCGGGACCATGATCGAGGTGCCTCGCGGCGCGCTCACGGCCGACCAGATCGCGGAGCACGCGGAGTTCTTCAGCTTCGGCACCAACGACCTGACCCAGATGACCTTCGGCTACTCGCGTGACGATGCCGAGGGCAAGTTCCTCCTGCAGTACGTGGACCGCAAGATCCTGCCGGTCAACCCGTTCCAGGTCCTGGATCGCGAGGGCGTGGGGCAGCTCGTGCGCATGGCCACCCAGAAGGGTCGGCGGACGCGCAAGGACCTCAAGATCGGGATCTGCGGCGAGCACGGCGGTGATCCGCAGAGCATCGCCTTCTGCCACGAGGTCGGCCTCAACTACGTGAGCTGCTCCCCGTTCCGGGTCCCGGTGGCGCGTTTGGCGGCGGCGCAGGCGGCGCTCGCCGCGCAGGAGGCGAAGAGCCGCTAGGCGGTCAGGTCGACGCCGCGGTCGGTGCCGGGGTCGGGGTGGCGGTCGGCGCCGGCAGCCCGACGCTCGGGCTCGGTTCCGGGCTGCCGGTGATGCCCAGCACCGCGCCCGTCGGGTGGGCGAAGGGCCCGAGGTTGCCGTTGATCACCTGGCCGGCCGTGAAGGCTGCGGTGCCACCGACAAGGAGCACGGCGCCGGCGGTCGCGGCAAAGCGGCCCGCAGTGCGGACGCTGCTCGGGAGCGCGGCAACCGCCGGCCGCGAGGTGGGCAGGGCGGCGCGCGACGGATTAATGGCCGCGAGTGCGTCGTGGGCGGCGATCCAGCGAGCGCACTGGGGGCAGAGCGCGGCGTGGATGGCCAGGTCGCGCGGAGGCTCGCCGCTGGCTC
>CAYVLM010000148.1:0-5759 GCA_964452225.1 uncultured Steroidobacteraceae bacterium
CGGAGGTAGCTGGCGACCGAGGCCTCGACGTCGCCGGCGTCGATCCAGGCGAAGGTGTCCGGATCCGGATCGGCGCCCCACAGCGCCCGCTCGGCGCGATACAGGGCGCCAAGGTCGGCGACGAAGCGGCCGAAGGCGGCCCGCATCGGCTCGTCCGCCGTCTCCCACGGCAGCCCCGTGTCGTGGTTCCACTCCGACCATGGCGCCAGCTCGGTGCCCATGAACAGCAGCTTCTTGCCTGGCTGGGTGTACATGTTGGCGAGCAGGCAGCGCAGGTTCGCGAAGCGCTGCCACTCGTCGCCGGGCATCTTTCCGAGGAGCGATCCCTTGCCGTGCACGACCTCGTCGTGCGAGAGCGGCAGCACGAAGTGCTCGGTGTGCATGTAGAGGCCGCGGAAGGTGAGCCGGTCGTGGTGGAAGCGACGGTGGACCGGGTCGTGCTCGAAGTACTCGAGGGTGTCGTGCATCCAGCCCATGTCCCACTTGAACCCGAAGCCCAGGCCGCCCAGGTAGGTGGGGCGCGAGACGCTCGGGAAGGCGGTCGACTCCTCGGCCACGGTGACGATGCCGGGGAAGGCGCCGTAGACTCGCTCGTTCATCTCGCGGAGGAAGGCGATCGCCTCCAGGTTCTCGTTGCCGCCGAACTGGTTCGGGGTCCACTGCCCGGCCTTCCGCGAGTAGTCGAGGTACAGCATCGAGGCCACCGCGTCGACCCGCAGGCCGTCGACGTGGTAGCGGTCCAGCCAGAAGAGGGCGTTGGCCACCAGGAAGTTGCGGACCTCCCGGCGTCCGTAGTCGAAGATCAGGGTCCCCCAGTCCGGGTGCGTGCCACGGCGCGGGTCGGGATGCTCGTAGAGCGGCGTGCCGTCGAAGCGCCGGAGGGCGAAGTCGTCGGCCGGGAAGTGCGCAGGAACCCAGTCGACGATCACACCCACGCCCGCCCGATGCAGGATGTCGACCATGGCGGCGAAGTCGTCCGGCGAGCCGAAGCGCGCCGTCGGCGCGAAGTAGCCGGTGACCTGGTAGCCCCACGAGCCGTCGAACGGGTGCTCCGCGACCGGCAGCAGCTCAACGTGCGTGAACCCGAAGCGGCGACAGTGCTCGGCGAGCTTCTCGCCCGCCTGCCGGTAGCCGAGCCAGGAGCCGTCGGGATTGCGCATCCAGGAACCCAGGTGGACCTCGTAGATGGCCATCGGCGAGCGGTAGGCGTCGCGGGTTGCCCGCTCCGTCATCCAGTCGCCATCGGTCCACGCGAAGCCGGCCGGGTCCCAGACGCGGGAGGCCGTCTCGGGGCGGACCTGCATGGCGAAGCTCAGGGGGTCAGCCTTGAGCCGAAGCGACCGGTCGCGCCCGAGGACCTCGAACTTGTACAGCTCGCCCGGGCCGATCCCCGGGACGAAGATCTCCCAGACGCCGGAGCTGCCCATGCTCCGCATCGGGAAGAGACGGCCGTCCCACCGGTCGAAATCACCCACGACGCGCACGCTGCGCGCATTTGGAGCCCAGACCGCGAAGGCGACACCAGCCCTGCCCTCGAGCGTCCGGGGGTGCGCGCCGAGCACGTCGTACAGGCGCTCATGGGTCCCTTCGCCGATCAGGTGGAGGTCGAGGTCGCCCAGGGTCGGCGGGAAGCGGTAGGGATCATCGCGGACCCAGTCGTTGCCGTCGGGGAAGGTGAAGCGCAGGCGGTAGGCGAAGGGCAGCTTGCTGCGTGGGACGAAGACCGCCCACACGCCGCTGCCGATCGGGGTCATGGCCCGCGGCCTGGCGCCCGGCCGCACGAGGCTCACGCCGCTGGCATCCGGATGGAAGGCGCGGACGACCGCTCCCCCCGGCACCTCGTGGGTGCCAAGGACGGCATGCGGGTCGTGGTGCTCGCCGCGCGCGAGCCTCGTGAGCTCTGCCTCGTCGGGTGCGAGATACCCGTGCCCGGTGCCCGCGCCCGGTCGCGGCTTCTGGCGTGGCATGGGCCCTACCTTACCCCGTGTCCGGTCGCGGGCGCATCCTGCCGCGCCGGATCTGGCCGTGGCCGCCTGCAGGCTGCGAGCTCAGCTGGCCCGCTCGCGGACGACCCGGGCGATGTCCAGGTGCCTCACCGCGCGCAGCGCCGGCCACTGGGAAAGCAGGGTGGCGACCACGATGGCCACCGAGGTGCCGAGGAAGGTCGTCCACCGCATGCTCAGGTCGAAGCTGAACAGGTCACTGCTGAAGGTGGACATGAACACGGCGGCCACCAGGTATCCGAAGACGAGGCCGGGCACGATCCCGATCAGCGTCAGCAGCAGGTTCTCGCCGGTGATCAGCCGCCCCAGCGAGGAGACCGGCATCCCCACCGCCCGGATGGTTGCCAGCTCGCTCGAGCGCTCGGTCACGTTGGCCGAGATCGTCACGAACAGCAGGGCGAAGGCCATCAGCCCGCCGAAGACGAGCATGACCCCGATGAACGCGTAGAAGAGGCCCATGAACTGGTTGGCCAGGTCGGCGAGCGCCCGGGTGTTCGTCACGGCCAGGACGCCGGGCAGCTTGGCGAGTCGATCACGCACGGCGGCAGGATCCGAGCTGGCGGTGAAGCGCAGCTGGACAGAGGTGAGTGCCGACGCAACCGGCGCGTCGCCGAGCAGCTGGCGCAGGTGTGGCTGTGACGCGTAGGCCAGCGATCCGAGCGGCTCGTCCACGAACCCGGCAACCGTGTCGGTGACCTGCTGACCGGTCTGGATCAGGTCCACCATGATCGTGTCCCCAACTGAGAGGTGGAGCCTGTCCTTCAGCGCCACGGCGACGAGCAGCCCGTTGGACGGAAGCGCCATCGTGTGGCTGCCCGATCCCAGGAACGCGTGCATGCTCGTGTTCGGCTCGAAGCCTTCGAGCGTGGTGGCGTAGTCGGCGCCGTTGGCGCTGAGCAGGACGGCCAGGTGGGCGACCGGTTCGGCGGCTTGCACTCCGGGCACTGCGGCGAGGGCGGCGACCGCGCTGTCGGTCGCCTGACCGGCGAGCGTCACCTCGGCGTCCTGGTGGTTGATCTTCACGAACTGCCGATCGATCAGGACCTGCGTCGTGTCGAGCATGCCCCACGAGACGAGGACCAGGACGATCGCCAGCGTGACGCCCACGATCGTCGACAGGCTCCGAACCCGGTTCCGCCCGATGCTGCGGACGACCATCTTCCAGCGGGCCGGCAGGCGTCCGATCGGAGGGGCGATCCGCTCCGCCAGGGAGGGTCCCCCGGTGCCCAGCGGGACCGGTCCGCGCATCGCCTCGGCCGGGCTGACCCGCGAGGCGCGCAGCGCCGGGGCCAGGGCCGACAGGGCGCCTGCCACCAGGGCGAAGATGATGCCGATGGCGAGGGTCGTCGGTCGCAGCTCGACCACGGTGATGGGCACCCCGATGGCCCCGGTGTAGATGCGGGTCACCAGCCCGCCCAGCGCGAGGCCGGCGATGGCTCCTGGCACGCCCCCCGCCACGCCCACCAGCAGGCCGTACGAGAGGAGATGTCCGAAGACGTCACGCCGGCGGAAGCCCGAGGCGAAGAGGAGGCCGATCTGCGAGCGCTGCTGGTAGACGAGCCGGTTGAGGAGCACGTAGGTGGCCAGCCCGGCCGCGCCAAGGAAGAGCAGGGGGAAGAGGAGGGACATCTCTCCGAAGCCGTTGATGTCCTCGTTGAGCGCCGCGTTGGACGGCTGCTCCGCCTGCGTCTGGCTGGACGCGCCCGCCGCCAGCGCCAGCTGGCCGATCTGCGCGTCGAGGGCGGCGCGGTCGGCGCCCGGGGCGTAGAGCACCAGGAGCTGGTGGGTGACCGCCTGGGTCGGGAGGCTGGTCAGCATCGGCTCGGGGACGAAGACCACGCCGAACTGGTCGGAGGGAACAATGAGCTCCTGGCGCGAGCGCGCCGGCCACAGGTAGTCGGGCGAGGCGCCGACGCCGCTCACCTCGACGGTCTGCCAGCCGTTGCCCAGGTTCAGCTCGATCGTGTCACCGGGGACGAGCCCGAACTGGTCAGCGAAGTGGTGCTCGAGCACGACACCGTTGGGCTGCGAGGCGTCGAGCCCCTCCCCCTGCTGGACGAGGACGCGGTCGATGGCCGGCTGGCCGCTGGCCGGCATTCCGATGGCCCGCCCAAGCAGCGTGTGGTCGCCGACCCGGATGGGGACGTCCGCCACCTCGCGCTGATCGGTGACGGTGACGCCCGGGACCGATGCCACCTGGTCGGGGAGCGATCCGAGGTTCCCGTCGCTGATCGTCATGTCCGCGAAGTGCAGCTCGGCGAAGGTCTTCGCGTAGCTGGCCTTCAGGTTCTGGAAGGCGTCATAGCTCGCGCCGAAGAGGACGACGCCAAGGAAGACGGTGACCGCCACCGCGGCGATCTGGCCGCGTCGCTGTGCCAGGTCGCGCAGCAGCTTTCGTCGCAGCATGCTCACCACGCGATCTCCCTTGGGTCCGCAGGCGACGGGTTGGCCTCGTCGCCGACGATCTCGCCCGAGCCCAGGCGGATGACGCGGTCGGCGATCCCGGCGATCGCCGAGTTGTGGGTGACGAGGAGGATGGTCAGCTGCCGCTCGGCCCCCAGGTGGCGGAGGACGGAGAGGACCTGGCGGCCGGTTTCGAGGTCGAGCGATCCGGTCGGCTCATCGCACAGGAGCAGCGGCGGCTCCTTGACGATCGCGCGCGCGATGGCCACCCGCTGCTGCTGGCCCCCCGAGAGCGCGCCGGGGAACCGGTCGAGGGCGTCTCCGAGCCCGACCGCCTCCAGGGCGGCCCTGGCTTCCGCGTCGCGGCGACCGACGAGCTCGCCAACGAGCTGGACGTTCTCCGATGCGGTCAGGGTGGGGATCAGGTTGAAGAACTGGAAGACGAAGCCGACCCCGTTGCGCCGGTACTCGGTCAGCGCGTCCGCATCCAGGCTGCCGATCTCCTGGCCGTCGACCAGGATGCGGCCGCTGCTTGCCGGCTCGATGCCGCCGACCAGGTTGAGGAGGGTCGTCTTTCCCGACCCGCTGGGGCCGAGGAGGACGACGAAGCTTCCGCGCCTCACGGCGAGGTCCACCCCGCGCAGCGCGTGGACGGCGACGTCGCCGCTGCCGTAGGTCTTGGTAACCGAATCGAGCCGCACCACCGTCTGGTCCGGCGGAACCTCGGGGTGCGCGCCGCCCGGCGCGATCGTGCTGGCGGGGGTGCCGGCCTGGGTCATCGCTTCTTCCTACCTCCTGTGCTTGGCTTGTGGCTCGGCGAGCATGGTGATGAGCGTGGTCGCGGCGGTGTCGAGGTCCAGCGAGGGGTCGACGGCCCTGTGGAAGAGGAGGCCGTCGAGCGCGGCGGTGACCAGCACCGCGGTGCCCTCGGGATCGAGGTCGGCGCGCGCCTGTCCGCGATCCGCGGCGCCGCGCAGCAGCCGGGCGAGGCCCGCCCGGAAAGCGGCCAGCTCCCGGCCCAGCCACGAGGCGAGCTCCGGGTCGCGCAGCGCGAAGCCGAGCGCCTCGGTGCTCACGCGCATCGACTGCGAGTCAGCCTCGATGGACCCCAGTGCGGCGAGCAGCTCGCGCAGCCCGCTGCCCAGCTCGGCGGCGTCCGCAAGGCGACCCGCCGGCTCCACGATCAGCTGCGTCGTCGCCACGGCCATCGCCGCTCGGAGGAGGGCCTCCTTTGAACCGAAGTGATAGTGGATGACTCCCTGGGTCACACCCGCGCGCCGGGCGACCTGCCGGGTCGTCACCGCCGCCCATCCGACATCGCCGATGAGGCCGATGGTGGCCTCGACGATGGAT
>CAYVLM010000149.1:0-5740 GCA_964452225.1 uncultured Steroidobacteraceae bacterium
TCGCTTGACCATGCTCGTTGCCAGCGAGATCAAGGGCGAGCTCGCCCGGATCGTGCCGGCCCGCCCCTGCTGCCGGCGTGCGGAGCTCGCCGGCCTGCTCTCCGCGGACCGAACGATCGGGAGCGTCAGCACCTTCGACCACGGCACGGCCCGCATCGCGGTGCAGCTCGCCTCCTCCCTCGGCCTCGAGACGTCGGGACCGCATCCGGCGACGGCCCGTCCGTCGCCGCGTTTGCCGCGGAGCCACGGCCGGCACCACCTGGTGATTGGCCTGGATGCCGCCTCGGTCGGCGCGTGGAGCTGGGACGCCGCGCCCGCCTGCGACCGGCGCGCCTTCCTGCGTGGGGTGCTCCTGGGCAGCGGCTCGATCTCGCTCGCGGCGAACGGGCCGCACGTGGAGTTCGTGTTCCGCGACCGTGGACGGGCGGCGACGCTCCGGGAGCGGCTCGCGGAGAGCGAGGTGCGGGCCGCCATGCTCCGGCGTCGCGGCCGATGGGTCGTGTACCTGAAGGGCCGGGAGCAGATCGCCACCCTCCTGCAGCTGGTGGGGGCCAACCGCGCGTTGCTCGACTTCGAGACGAGCCGCGTCGGGCGGGACGTGCGCAACCGGCTGAATCGCCTGCTGAACGCAGAGGAGGCCAACCTGGGCCGCACCGTGCGGGCCGCCGATCGCCAGCTGCAGGCGATTGCCGCCCTGGACCGCGCCGGTCGCCTGGCCGTCCTCCCCGAAGGTCTCCGCGACGCGGCGCGTCAGCGACGTCTGCAGCCGGAGGCGGATCTTGACACACTGTCCGGGGCGCTGGGCGTGAGCCGCTCGGCGACCAGCTACCGCCTTCGCCGGCTCGTTGAGCTGGCCGATGGCGAAGAGGGGGATCCAGCCGCGACGCCAGTATCGCCACGGAGGCGCGCGCGATGAAGCAGGCACGAACGCCGGTGGTCGCCGGCAACTGGAAGATGAATCCCACGGCCCGCGCGGCTGCCCTGGAGCTGGCCGACGCGGTCGCCGACCGCACGGCCTCCCTGGATGCCACCACCGTGATCTGCCCGCCGACCATCTGGCTCGAGGCGGTTGCGGCGCTGGTGGGCCAGCGGATCGGGGTGGGAGCCCAGACCATGGCCGCGTCGGATCGAGGTGCCTTCACCGGGGAAACCTCGCCGCTCATGCTGGTCGACGTGGCCGACTGGGTGATCCTGGGGCACTCCGAGCGGCGCCAGTACGACGGCGAGACGGACGAGAGCGTGGGTCGCAAGGTCGCGGCCGCCGTGGCCCACGGGCTGCGCCCCATCGCCGCCATCGGCGAGCGGATCGAGCAGCGCGCCGCGGGCGAGACCTCCGCGGTGATCGACCGGCAGCTGCGTGCGGCCCTGGCCGGACTGGAACGGATCGACGGGAGCGGGCTGGCGGTGGCCTACGAGCCGGTCTGGGCCATCGGAACCGGGAATGCGGCGTCGGGCGCCGACGCGCAGGAGGTCGCCGCCCAGATCAGGGGCATCCTGCGCGAGCTGGGCGGCGATGCGGCCGACGGGGTGCCGATCCTGTACGGCGGCAGCGTCACGCCGTCCAACGCCGCCGAGTTCTTCGCCCAGCCCGACGTCGACGGCGCGCTGGTCGGCGGCGCCTCCCTCGACGCGGACGGCTTCGCCGAGATCGTGCGGACCGCCATGGTCGAGTCTCGCGGCGGCTCGGGGGCGAGCGCATGAGCGCGCCGCGACCCGTCGTCCTCTGCGTCCTCGACGGGTTCGGGCTGAACGATGATCCGCAGCGCAACGCGCTTCTCGCCGCGAGGATGCCGGCCTGGGATGCCATCCGCGCACGCTGGCCGCTGTCCCGGCTGGCGGCCGCTGGCGTCGCCGTTGGCCTGCCCGAGGGCCAGATGGGCAACTCCGAGGTCGGCCACCTGAACCTGGGCGCCGGGTTCCGCGTGCTGCAGGACCTCCCCCGGATCACCGAGGCGATCGAGAGCGGCGCGTTCTTCGAGAACTCCGTGCTGCAGGCGGCCGCCGCTTATGCGGTTGAGCATGGCAGCCGGCTGCACCTCCTGGGACTCGTGGGACCCGGCGGCATCCACGCCGTCGACGGCCACATCGAGGCCATGGTCGAGCTGGCCCACCGGGCGGGACTCCCGGCCGAGCGCGTGATCCTCCACGCCTTCACCGATGGCCGCGACACGCCGCCGCGCTCGGCGATCGACTTCGTTCCCGCGCTCGCGGAACGGATCGCAGGCTCGGCCACCATCGGCTCGGTCTCCGGGCGCTACTACGCCATGGACCGGGACCAGCGCTGGGAGCGGACCCGGCAGGCCTGGGACGCGCTGGTCCACGGCGAGGGCTTCTCCGCGTCGAGCGCCGAGGCGGCGGTGCAGGCCGCCTACGAGCGCGACGAGAGTGACGAGTTCATCCAGCCCACGGTGGTGAGCGGCCAGCCACCCATCGGCGACGGCGACTCGGTGGTGCACATGAACTTCCGGGCCGACCGTGCCCGGCAGCTGACCCGCGCGCTGGTGCTCGACGACTTCGCCGAGTTCGACCGCGGCCGTCGCCCCGCCGAGCTGCTGGTGAGCACCCTCACCGAGTACCAGGCGCCCGATGAGCTGCCGGTGCCGGTCGCCTTCCCGCCGCTCGAGATCGACTCGCTCGCCGCGTACCTCTCGCGCCTCGGGAAGCGCCAGTTCCACGTCGCCGAGACGGAGAAGTACGCCCACGTGACCTACTTCTTCAACGGCGGGGTCGAGGACCCGTTCCCGGGCGAGGAGCGGGTCCTGGTCCCGTCTCGCCGTGACGTCGCCACCTATGACCTGGCCCCGGCCATGAGCGCGGAGGGAATCACCGAGGAGCTCCTGACCGCCATCGGCTCGGGTGAGTACGACTTCATCGTCGTCAACTACGCCAACCCCGACATGGTCGGGCACACTGGCGTCTGGGACGCGGCGGTTCGGGCGGTGGAGTTCGTGGACGGCTGCCTGGCCCGGGTCGAGGCCGCGGTGCTCGCCGCGGGCGGCGCGCTGCTCGTCACGGGGGACCACGGCAACATCGAGGAGATGCGCGACGAGCGCGGGGAGCCGCAGACGAAGCACACCACCTCGCCGGTGCCGCTGGCGCTGATCGGGGCGGGGTTCGAGCACGCGCACCTGGCGGACGGCATCCTGGCCGATGTGGCGCCGACGATCTGCGACCTGATGGGGATCCCGCCGGGGCCGTCGATGACCGGCCACAGCCTCCTGGGACGCGGCTGAGCCTGGGCTCCGCTATACTGCGCCGACCATGACACCCCTCGTCATCGCCCAGATGATCCTGGCGGTCGCGCTCATCGCCGCGATCCTGCTCCAGCAGCGCGGGACCGGCCTGGGCGGCGCGTTCGGCGGCGAGGTGACCGCGTACCGGAGCCGGCGGGGCATCGAGCGGACGCTGTTCCGGCTGACCATCGTCCTCGGCATCCTGTTCGTGGTCTTCAGCCTGCTCAACCTGCTGCCGTCGACATCGGTCTGACGGTCGCGGACCTTTCGGCGAACCCCCCGCAGACCTTCCTGGGGTGCCTTCATGAGCCGTGCTTGGCCTGTGCTATGATCGGCCGCGCTTCGCCGGGCCGTGCGCCCGCGTGAGGCCGGCGCCGAGGTGGCGGAATAGGCAGACGCGCTAGGTTCAGGACCTAGTGACCATTACGGTCGTGTGGGTTCAAGTCCCTCCCTCGGTACCACCCTCGGGCCCAGGTGGCGGAATTGGTATACGCGTACGTTTGAGGGGCGTATGGGGAAACCCATCCGGGTTCAAGTCCCGGCCTGGGCACCACCTTCACCAGATATCCAGTGACCGATGGCGCCGCTCCAGACGGGGAGCGGCGCTCCAAGCAGGAATCATCCCGCGGCTCGGCCGCCAACGAGCGGACCGCATGCTACGCTCGGCCGGGCGGTTAGCTCAGCTGGTGAGAGCGCCTCGCTTACACCGAGGAGGTCGGGGGTTCGAGCCCCTCACCGCCCACCACCGTCCGCCGGCAGCGTGAGCCGGTTCCGCCGCGCCACGTCGCCGAGGAAGCGGGCCGAGGGCTTCACCGTGCGCTCCTGGGTGGTGCGGTCCACCGCGATCAGGCCGAAGGTCATGGCGTAGCCGAACGCCCACTCGAAGTTGTCGAACGCGCTCCAGTGGAGATACCCGCGGACCGGCAGGCCCTCGCGCAGAAGCCCGTGAAGCGAGCGCAGGCCGCGCTCGATGAACTCGATCCGCTCGGTGTCGTCCGCCGTCGCCACCCCGTGCTCGGTGACCACGATCTCCTTCCCGGGCAGGAGCGAGGCGACGCGCCTGACGGTGGCCGCCACGGCCTCGGGACGAAACTCGTAGCCCATCTGCGTCAGGCGCACTCCACTGCGCGACATGGCGTGCTCGTCGGGTGGCAGTGTGCGCATCTGCGCGCGGGTCTGGCGCCGCACCAGCGACGCGACGAGCCCGCGCCCGGCGGCGGTCCGCAGCAGCAGCCGCAGCGGCGTGGCGAGCGGGAAGGGGAACGCGATGCGCTGGCGCGTGTATGTCTGCACGCCGATGAAGTCGTCGTCGGCGCAGGCGGCCAGGAAGACGTCCTCGTTGAGCCGCCGCACGAAATCGAGCACCGGGCGCCCGGCCGCGTTTGCCGTCCACTCCTGCAGGGCATGGGTCGCACCGATGCGGACCGGGCGGCCGGCGTCGCGCACCGCCGCCCGCCCGCGCCGATGTCCCTCTGCCAGCCTCCGCGCTGCAGCCTCCCAGGAGCGCAGGTCGTGCCGACCAGGCGGCCATCCAAGGGCCCCCAGGTACCCGCCGAAGGCAACCATTCCCGGCTCGTTGACGGTGCAGTACCACTCGACCGCATCGCCCAGCGCCTCGACCACCGCGCGGCAGTACCGTGCGAAGCGGGCCGGGGTGCGGTCGTCGAGCCAGCCGCCATCGGCGGCGACCCAGGCGGGGAGCGTGAAGTGGTTGAGCGTCACCATGGGCCGCATGCCGTGCCCGACCACTGTCTCGGACACCCGGCGATAGTGGTCGAGCTGCGCGCGGTCGAATCGGCCCTCGGACGGCTCGATGCGGGCCCACTCGGTGGAGAAGCGATACGTGTTGAACCCCAGCCCGGCGAGCAGGGCGGTGTCATCGCGGTAGCGGTGGTAGTGGTCGCAGGCGCTGCCGCTCGGCTCCCGGCACGGGCTTCGGGGTCGGAGCTCCCACGCCCACCAGTCGGCGTTCCGGTTGTCGCCCTCCACCTGGTGGGCCGCGGTGGCGGTGCCCCACAGGAAGCCCGGGGGAAAGACGAGCTCGGTCACGACGCCCCGATCCTAGCGTCGGCCCGGCGTCCGCCGTGCTGCGCATCGCATTCGGGCTGGCCCGCTGCTAGGATGGCCGCACCACCTCAAACAGGGAGCTGAACACCCATGTCAGCCGTCTGGATCGTCCTCATCATCCTCGCGGTCCTGGCCTTGATCATGGTCTTCATGTACAACGGCCTGGTCCGCCTGCGGAACATGGTCGACGAGGCCTGGAACCAGATCAGCGTCCAGCTCAAGCGACGCCATGACCTCATCCCCAACCTGGTCGCCGCCGTCAAGGGGTACATGGAGTTCGAGCAGGAGACGCTCACCAAGGTCGTTGACGCGCGCAACGCGGCGGTCGCGGCCCAGGCGGGAGGCCCGGCGAACGCGGCCCAGTCGGCCCAGGCGGAGAATGCCCTGACCGGCATGCTGCGCCAGCTCTTCGCCCTGGTGGAGAACTATCCGCAGCTCAA
>CAYVLM010000150.1:0-5733 GCA_964452225.1 uncultured Steroidobacteraceae bacterium
CCGCGACCGCGGACGCGAACGCGGGCGCCATCTACGACATCGGCTACCGCAACTACGACGGACCCCGGCTCGGCCGGCGCTCGGCCGTCTGGGCGCTCTTCATCGCCAGCGTGCGCCAGGAATTCGGACTTGGCCGCAGCGGACGCGCCAAGATCGTGCCGTTCGGCGCGCTGGCCTTCGCCTCGCTCCCGGCGGTGGTCCAGAGCGCCATCCTCGCAGCGGCTGGCCCGGTCGCGGCGCAGGTGGGGGCGGGGATCACTTATGACAACTACCTCTGGCAGTCGGGGATCCTGGCCGTCATCTTCCTCGCGGCGCAGGCACCGGAGCTGCTCGGCGGCGACCTGCGCAACCGCGTCGTGTCCCTCTACTTCTCCCACGCCCTCGAGCGGATCGACTATGCGCTGGCCAAGCTGGCGGCGATGGTCGTGGGCCTGCTGGTCATCACGGTGGTCCCCCTGCTCATCCTGTTCCTGGGGCAGACCTTCGCCGCATCGGACCTCTTCGCCGGATTCCGGGACCAGCTCGGCTACCTCCCCGAGATCATCGTGAGTGGGCTGGTGTACTCGCTCCTGCTCGCCAGCGTGGGCATGGCGGTCTCGGCGTTCACGCCGCGGCGCGCCTACGCGACGGCGGCGATCGTGGCCGTCTTCCTGGTGGGGCAGGCCCTCCAGGCCCTCCTCCGCCAGGCCGGCACGGGGGACTGGTCGCTGCTGCTGGCGGTCAACGCCATCGCCGAGGGCGTGCGGCACAGCCTCTTCGGCGGCGCCGCCAACGGGCCGGTGGCCGAGGCCAGCCTGCCGTCCATCGCCTACCTCGCGGCTGCGGCCGTGGTGGTGATCGGTGGCATGGGCATCTACGCCTGGCGCTACCAGAGGATGCAGCCGTGACCGGGGCCGCACCGGTGACGACCGTCCCGGTTGAGCTCAACGCCGTGTCCCGCTGGTACGGCAACGTGGTGGCGGTCAACGAGATCAGCTTCCGGCTCGAGGCGGGCATCATCGGCCTGCTGGGACCCAACGGGGCCGGGAAGAGCACCCTGCTGCACCTCATCGCCGGATTCCTTTCGCCGTCGGCCGGAACGGTCAGCGTCCACGGGCGCCCCGCATTCGGCAACCCTTCCATCTACTCGCGGATCGGTCTCGTCCCGGAGCACGAGGCGCTCTACCCGTTCCTCTCCGGCCGCGAGTTCGTGCTCGCCAACGCGCGGCTCCAGCACGTCGTCGACCCGGCCGCCGCGACCGCGCGGGCCATCGAGGCGCTCGACCTGGTGCAGAGCCAGGACCGTACGCTTGGCACCTACTCCAAGGGCATGCGCCAGCGGGCCAAGGTGGCCGCGGCGCTCGTGCACGACCCCGAGATCCTCCTCCTGGACGAGCCGTTCAACGGCATGGATCCACGCCAGCGCCTCCACACCATGGCCCTGCTCCGCGAGCTCGCGAAGGAGGGCCGCACCATCCTCTTCTCGAGCCACATCCTCGAGGAGGTCGAGCGCGTTGCGGACCGCGTCCTGGTCGTGATCGCCGGCCGGCTCGCTGCCTCCGGCGACTTCCGCGCCATCCGCCGGCTGATGACCGATCGCCCGCACACCTTCACCGTTCGATCGTCCGACGATCGTCGCCTGGCCTCGGTCCTGCTCGACGAGCCGGCGGTGACCGGGGTGAGCCTGGACGACGGCCTGGTCACGATCCGCTCCAGCGACTTCGGCGCGTTCAGCCGGGCCGTGGCCGGTCGTGCCCGGGGCGCGGGGATCACGCTCTACGAGCTGCTGCCGACCGACGAGTCGCTCGAATCGGTCTTCAGCTACCTGGTTCGCCAGTGATGTTCAGCACGGTCATCGCCGGGATCACCCTCCGCCAGCTGCTCAGCCGCCGCCGCACCATCCTCCTCGTCCTCCTTGGAGCCATCCTGCTCCTGGTGGCGATCATCAAGCGGCTCTCGGGCACCGGCCCGGAGGCGGTCTTCACTGCGCACCTGATGTCGGACATGGGGGTCGCGGTGCTGATGCCGCTCGTGGCGCTCATCTTCGGCACCGGCGCCATCGGCGCCGAGCTCGACGAGGGCACGGCGATCTACATCCTTGCCAAGCCGATCGCCCGCTCCACGGTGCTCGTCACCAAGCTGGTGGTCGCCATCGGCTGCAGCGTCCTGCTGACGAGCATCCCGCTCCTCCTGGGCGGGCTCGTGGCCGGGGGAGACGGCTCGGTGAACCTCACGCTGGGGTTCGCGGCGGCGGGCGCCATCGGCTCCGCCATCTACTGCGCGATCTTCGTGGCGCTCAGCGTCGTCACCGGGCGGGCCTTCATCTTCGGCCTGGCCTACGTCCTAGTCTGGGAGGGCTTCCTGGCAGGGCTCTTCGCCGGGACGCGGACCCTCTCGGTGCGCGAGCAGACGCTCGCCTTCGCCCAGGCGATCGGCCATCCCGACCCGGGCGTCTTCACTGCCGAGCTGCCGATCGGCACCGCCATCGTCGTCGCGGCGGTGGTCACCGCGGCGGCGATCGCCATCGCCCAGATGCGCATCCGGAGAATCGAGATCGCGGGAGAGACACCATGATTGGACCGCCGTGGGCCCGGCCGATGGCCGGCGAACTGCACGAGCACGTCATCGACAGCCAGGCACTCACCGGCAACCCGCTGGGCGACCCGTATCGCAGACCCGTCTGGGTCTGGACGCCGCCCGGCTACGAGGATGACCCCGTGCGCCGCTACCCGGTCATCTACCGGATCCAGGGCTATACCGGGCAGATCGACGCCTGGGACAACCGGCAGCCGTTCAAGCCGAACCCGGTCGAGGCCGCCGACGCCGTCTTCGCCGGCGACGTCCCCCCGGTGATCCTGGTCTACGTCGACGCCTGGACCGCGCTCGGGGGCTCGCAGTTCCTGGACTCCCCGGCGACCGGCCGCTACCACACGTACCTGTGCGAGGAGGTCGTCCCCTTCGTGGACGAGTCCTACCGGACCCTTGCCGACCGGGAGCACCGGGCGATCGCCGGCAAGAGCAGCGGCGGGTACGGCGCCATGGTGACCCCCATGCTGCGCCCGGACCTCTTCTCCGCGCTGGCCACCCATGCCGGGGACACCCTCTTCGAGCATTGCTACCTCTCCGACGCGCGTGACGCCGTGCGGACCCTCCGCGACCGATGGGGAGGCAGCCTGGAGCGGTTCCTGGCGGCGTTCCGGGAGAACCCCAGGCGGATCTGGGCCGTGCCGGCCGACAGCACCGTCCTCGAGATCTACGCCATGGCCGCCTGCTACGCGGCCGATGCCGACGGCACGGTGCACATGCCGGTCGACCTCGAGACCGGCATCCTGCTGCCCGACGCCTGGGACCGCTTCCTGGCCTGGGACCCGGTGCGCATGGTCGCGCGCCATGCCGATGCCCTGCGCTCCATGCGGGCGATCTGGATCGACGCCGGTCGCTCGGATGACTACTTCCTTGACCTGGGCGCGGAAGCGTTCCGTGCCGAGCTCGAGCGGATCGGCGTCACGGAGCCGGTCGTTCGCTTCGAGCTCTTCGATGGGACCCACTCGGGGATCGACTGGCGATATCCCCTGGCGATCGCCTGGCTGGCGGAGCGGATCGCTGCCTGAGGCGGCGCGCGATCAGCCGCCGGACGGGACCGCGCCACCCGCGGCGGTCACCGCGGCGCGGAGGGCGCTGATCGAGAGCGAGCCGTTGTAGACGGTTCCGTTGATGAAGATGGTCGGTGTTCCCGGCAGCTGCAGCGCGGTCGCCGAGTTCAGATCGGTCTGAACCGCCTTGGCAACCGCGGAGGTGCCCAGGTCCGAGGTCCAGCGCTGGACGTCGAGGCCCGCCTGGGTCGCGAGCTGCGTGAAGTAGGCGGTGGCGGTGGGGTTGGCCAGGTTCTGCCATTGCGCCTGGGTCGAGAAGAGGAGGTCATGCATCGGCCAGAACTTGCCCTGGAGGTTCGCGGCGGCGGCCGCGCGCGCGGCCAGGTCCGCGTTCTGGTGCTGCGAAAGCGGGAAGTAGCGGAACACGAGCGTGATCAGGTTCTCGTTGACGAGCTGCTGGAGCTCCGGGGCCGCCGCCGCGCAGGCGGGGCACTCGAAGTCGGCGAACTCGACGACGGTCACCGCCCCCGAGCCCTCCCGGGGCGCTCCGGTCACCGCCAGACCCGGCTCGTAGCTGGGCGTCGCGCTGCCGCTGCTCCCGAGCGCCCCGCCGGCCAGCAGGCCGGCCACGAGGATGGCCATGGCACCCGCGGTGAGCAGGCCGTTGCGGCGCAGTGACGCCCGTTCCTCGTCGAACTCCTGTGCCGCCCGACGCTGCGCTCGTCGCGAGGTGCCCACGCTTGCCCGCGCCTGGTCCGGGCGGCCGAGCCAGAGACCCGCGGCGCCGGCGAGCAGCACCAGGCTGGCCGCCGCCTGCGCCAGGCACCAGGTGCAGAACGCACCGATCACGAACGCCTCCAGCCCGGTCAGCACCGCGGAGACCGCGGCGCCGGCGACGCCGAGGGCAAGCAGGACGGTGCGAGGTGCCAGGCCCGCCAGGGGGTCCCGGCTCACGCTGCGCAGCGCGACCCACGCGGCCGCGAGGTAGAAGACCAGGCCGTACAGCGGCATGGGAAGCCCGAGCGGATAGGCGAACTGGCTGAGACGGACCTCGTCGCAGCCGCCGCCGGTGAGGCAGATGCCGCCGCTGCTGTTGAGGTACTCGACGAGCAGGTAGGTCGAGATCCCGGCGCCGATGATCGCCGCAACCAGGGCCACCCGGCGCCAGGGGGAGCGTAGCTGCATGGCCGGAGCATGACCGGCTCGCGCGGCGGCCGCAACCGGCCGGAGGTCCCGCCGAAGAGAGCCGTCTGCCCCACGCCAGGTCGGCTATCGTTGCCGCCCGTGGAGCCGCCGCAGATCACCGACAACCCAGGCGAGCGACGCTACGAGGCCCGGGTCGACGGTCAGCTGGCCGGCTTCGCCGAGTACCGCATCGCCGGCGGGCGCGTCATCTTCTTCCACACCGAGGTCGACCCGGCGTTCGAGGGACACGGCGTGGGGGCGAGGCTCGCCGCCGGCGCGCTGGACGACGCCCGTGCGCGCGGCCTGCGCATGACCCCCAGGTGCCCGTTCATCGCCGCGTACGTCCGTCGTCATCCCGAGTGCGAGGACCTCGTCTGGAGCCCGCCGCCCCGGGACACCTAGCGGCCCCATCGGGCTTCTTGCATGAATCTGCACATATGTGCATACTCATGCATCCATGGCCGAGCCGACCAGTCCAGCGTCCCCGTCCGCGTCCGTGCCCCGCTGGGCGGGGGTGGCCACCGCTCCGCTCGCCGACATCGTGATCGAGCTCGGGGGCTCGATCGAGCAGGACGCGCCGCTGGCGTCCTTCGACGTCGCGGCCTCGCTGGTCCACGTCGGGGAGCTCGAGCGCCTGGGGATCCTGTCGGCTGACGCCGCATCCGAGGCTCGACGGGCGCTCGAGGTGATCGCTCGAGAGCTGGCCTCGGGCACCTTCGCCTGGCGCATCGAGCACGAGGACGTCCACATGAACGTGGAGGCGGCCCTCGCCGCCCGTGCTGGCGAGGAGATCGCCGGCCAGCTCCAGGCGGGACGCAGCCGGAACGAGGAGGTCGTCACCGACGAGCGGCTCTGGCTGCTGGCCGCCGTTTCGCGGCTGGACGCCGCGACGGGCCGGCTGCAGGCCACGCTCGCAGACCGCGCGGGCGAGGCGCTCGAGGCCGGGACCGTCCTCCCCGCCCTCACCCACGGACAG
>CAYVLM010000151.1:0-5698 GCA_964452225.1 uncultured Steroidobacteraceae bacterium
TGGTGTTGATGCCGCCAATGCCCGATCCGATGATCGCCCCGGTCCGTTCGGCCTCCGTGTCGTCGGTGATCGGGTTCGGCAGCCCGGCGTCGGCCAGTGCCTCCGCCGTCGCCGCCCATGCGTAATGGACGTAGCGGTCGTTGCGACGCACCTCCTTGCGCGGCATCACTGCGTCAGCATCGAAGCCCCGGACCTCGCCGGCCACCCGGGAGTCGACGTGCGAGGGATCGAAGAGGGTGATCGGGCCGATGCCGCTCCGCCCCTCCTTCATCGCCTCCCAGGTCGCGGCCACGTCGTTGCCGAGCGGCGTGATTGCACCCATCCCGGTCACGACCACCCGTCGGTCGCCGCGCTCGGAGACGCTCGTGCCCCGTCCGCGCTCAGCCATCGGCCGGTCCACCCGCAATGGACTGGTCGCGCGGGATGATGAACGAGAGCACCGCTTCGACGGCGACCTCGTCCCCGACGGTGGCGACGGCGCGCGCACGGCCGAAGAGGCGCGCCAGCTTCTCGACGGTCACCTCGATGCGCAGCGTGTCTCCCGGCAGGACCGTCCGACGGAAGCGGCACTCGTCGATCCCGGCGAAGAGGGCCAGCTTGCCGCGGTGCTCGGGAGTCGAGAGGACCGCGACCGCGCCGGTCTGGGCCATGGCCTCGACCATGAGGACGCCGGGCATGATCGGCCGCCCGGGAAAGTGCCCGGTGAACTGCGGCTCGTTGGCGGTGACACTCTTGATCGCCACCACCCGCTTGCCCACCTCGAGCTCGAGGACCCGGTCGATGAGGAGGAACGGGTAGCGGTGCGGCAGGATCCGCATGATCTGGGCCGCCTCCCAGGGGAGCGGCGGATCGGACGTCGCGGCCGTGCCCGCCGCTTCGCCCTGGCCCCGTGGCATGGCGTCGGTCTCTCCGCTCATCGATTCATCCGCGCTCCCCGCCGGCAACGAAGGCACCCGGACCGACCCGGTCGAGGAGGTTGGTGCTCACGGTGGCTCCCAGGAATGCCTCGTTGTCCACGATGCCGCGGTGGAAGGCCACGTTCGTCTTCACGCCGCTGATCCTCATCTCGGCCAGCGCGCGTCGCGAGCGGGCCAGCGCCTCCTCGCGGTTCTCGCCCCACACGATCAGCTTGCCGAGGAGCGAGTCGTAGAAGGGCGGGACCTCGTATCCGGGGTACAGGTGGGTGTCGAAGCGCACCCCGGGGCCTCCGGGAACGTTGAGCTCGTCGATGACCCCGGTCTGCGGCGAGAACCCGTCGTGCGGGTCCTCCGCGTTGATCCGGAACTCGATGGCATGGCCGCGGAAGGTGATCGACTCCTGCGTCCAGCGCAGCGGCTCGCCGGCGGCCAGCCTGATCTGCTCGGTGATGAGGTCGAGCCCGGTGATCGCCTCGGTGACCGGATGCTCGACCTGGATCCGGCAGTTGATCTCGATGAAGTAGAAGTTGCCCTCCCTGTCGAGCAGGAACTCGAGCGTCCCGGCGCTCTCGTAGCCGGCGGCCATCACCGAGCGGATGGCCAGGTCCCGAAGCCGCTCGCGGGCAGCGTCGCTCATCGCCGGCGAGGGTCCCTCCTCGATGATCTTCTGGTGCCGGCGCTGGACGCTGCAGTCGCGCTCGCCGATGTGGACTCCGTTGCCGTGCTGGTCGATCAGCACCTGCACCTCGACGTGGCGGCTCTCCTCGATCCACTTCTCGAAGTAGATGCTGTCGTCGCCGAAGGCTGCCTGGGCCTCCGAGCGCGAGAGCGGCAGCGAGGTCTCCATCTCGCGCGGCGAGCGGACGAGACGCATCCCGCGTCCTCCCCCGCCGGCCGAGGGCTTCAGGAGCACCGGGTAGCCGGCCTCCGCCGCCTGGTCGAGCGCGTCGTTGATGTCGGTGACGATGCCCCGGCTGCCCGGCACCGTCGGAAGGCCGTTGGCGGCCAGCATGCGACGCACGGCGAACTTGCTGGCGAAGCGTTCGAGCACCTCGGCCCGCGGGCCGATGAAGTGCAGGTCGTGCGCGGCGCAGACCTCGGAGAACCCGGCGTCCTCGGAGAGGAAGCCGTAGCCGGGGTGGATCGCGTCACAGCCGGTCACCAGCGCCGCGGACACCATCGCTGGCTGGTTCAGGTAGCTGCGGCGGCTCTCGGCCGGGCCGATGCAGATGGCCTCGTCGGCGAGCTGCACCGCCAGCGTGTCGCGGTCGGCCTCCGAATAGGCCACCACCGCCGGAACGCCCAGGTCCCGGCAGGCCCGCAGGATCCGCACGGCGATCTCGCCCCGGTTGGCGATCAGGATCTTGCCGAACATCAGGCGGTGCGCTCCCGGGAAGCGAGCGTCGAGGTTTCGAGGAGCTCCAGCGCCGCGGCAAGCGAATCGCCGTCTGCGACGCTGCAGGCCCGGGCTCGCGGGGCGATCCGCCGGACCATCCCCACCAGGGCCGATCCAGCGCCGCATTCCACGAAGGTGTCGACTCCGTCGGCCAGCATGCGTCGTACGCCGGCGACCCACTCGACCGGAGCGCTCACCTGCCGGGCGAGCAGGGACCGGATCGTCGCTGCGTCGCTCACCGGCTCGGCGGTCACGTTGCTGACCAGGGGCGGGTCGGCCGCGCTCCAGGTGGCCGTCGCGAACGCCTCGGCGAGCGCGGCGCCGACCGGCTGCATGAGCGGCGAGTGGAACGGTCCCGAGACCTTGAGAGCGATCACGCGCCGCGCCCCGCCCGCAAGGAGCGCCGGCTCGACCGCCTGCAGTGCGGTGCGCGTGCCGGAGATGACCACCTGCCCCGGCGCGTTGTCGTTGGCGACCACCAGCTCGCCGCCAGCCTCCGCGATCACCGCCACGATCGCGGAGCGATCGATCCCGATGACGGCCGCCATGCCGCCGTCCATGCCCGCATCGGCCATGAGGCGGCCCCGCAGCGCCACGAGGCGAAGAGCATCGGCGAACGGCAGGGATCCCGCCGCCACCAGGGCGGCGTACTCCCCCACCGAGTGGCCCGCGACGCGTGCGGGTGCCAGGTCGAGACCGCGCTCGGCGGCACCCTCGCGCAGCGCCGCGAGCGCAGCGAGCGAGGTCGTCACCAGGCACGGCTGCGTCTGCCGCGTGTCGTTGAGCCGCTCTTCCGGTCCCTCCCAGCACGTCCGCGAGACGGGCCAGCCCAGGACCGCATCGGCCTCGCGGAAGCACGCGGCCGCGGCGCCCGAGCGCTCCGCCAGGTCTCTCCCCATGCCGACCGCCTGCGATCCCTGGGGGCTGAAGAGCAGTGCGATGGTCATGAGTCCACCGCCTCCAGCTCGATCAGCAGCTGGCCGTACTCGACCGCCTCGCCGGTCTCGGTGACGAGGTTGCGAACCACGCCCGAGCGGGGTGCCCGAACGTCGTGCCGCACGCCGAGGACCTCGACGTAGCCGAGCGGGGCTCCCGACTGCACCTCGAGACCCGGCCCCAGCCCGTCGCCGAACACGAAGTACCCGACCGCGGGCGAGCTGACGGCGTCTCGGCCCGGACCCTGCGTGGGAGGCGCCGGGTGCGGATGGGCGCGGGAGTCAGCGGGAATGGCGGTCGCCGGCCCGGTGGCCAGTGCGGCGGGCTCGGTCCGGCTCGCGGGCGAAGGCGCAACGACCCGTACGCGAAGCTCGCCGCGCCGCACCTCGATCTCGCCCAGGCCGTGCCGCTCCAGGCGATCGCTGAGCTCCGGGATCAGGTCCCGGATCGCGGCCTCGATTCCCGCCAGCTCGTCGGCTGGATCGCTCATGTGCTCTCCTCGTCGTCGGCGCCCACCTCACCCGACGGCCAGATCTCGCTCCACCGCGGTCGCCTCGGGATGCCGGGAACGCGCAGGATACGACCCAGCCGCCGGCGAAGCGAGGGGGGCATCATCGGCTCCCCGCCCGGTTCTCCGAGCTCCAGGTAGGAGCCGAGCCTGCGCAGGCGAGCATACCGGGTTGCGAGCAGCCGATCGGTCGTCTGGTTCGCCAGGCCCGCGAGCTCCTCGAGCAGCGCCACCTTGATGGCGACGGCAGCGGCGTCGTGATCGCTGTGCGCCCCCTCGCCCGGCTCCGGGATGATCCGGTCCACCACGCCCAGCTCGAGCTGGTCCGCGGCGGTCATCCGCATGGCAGCCGCGGCCGCGGGGGCGGCCTCCGGGGCGCGCCACAGGATGGCGGCGCAGCCCTCCGGCGAGATCACCGAGTAGACCGCGTTCTCCAGGGCCAGCACCCGGTCCCCGACGCCGATCGCCAGCGCGCCGCCGGATCCGCCCTCGCCGACGACGACGACGACGATCGGCACCTGCAGGCCGGTCATGAGCTTGATCGAGGAGGCGATCGACTCGGCCTGGCCCCGCTCCTCGGCCGCCGGGCCCGGGAAGGCGCCCGCGGTGTCCAGGAAGGTGATCACGGGCAGGCCAAGCTTGTCCGCCAGGCGCATAAGCCGCTGGGCCTTGCGGAACCCCTCCGGGTGGGCCGACCCGAAGTTGCGGAAGATGTTGGAGTCCGTGTCGTTCCCCTTCTGGTGGCCGATCACCATCACCGGCCGATCTCCCAGGAGCGCCGGCCCGCCCACGATGGCCGGGTCGTCTCGGAACGAGCGATCGCCATGGAGCTCCACGAAATCGGTGAAGATGCGCGGGACCAGGTCCAGCAGGCGCGGCCGGCGGGGATGACGGGCCAGCTGGACGCGGCGCCACGCCTCGTCGATCGCCGCCTGGTCCGGAACCGCGCGCTGCGGGCCGCCCGAAACGGCCAGATCCGTCATCGCTTGACCTTCCCTGCCGTGCCGCGATCGGGGCCCCGCTGGGCGCCGGCCTGGCTCCCGTCGGCTGCCGGACCTGCGCCGTTCCCGCCGGTCTGCGGCTCGACATCGATGCCGATCGTCTCGCTCACGGCGCCGCCGACCCGCTCGGCAAGGCCGGAGAGCGCGCCGAGCGGACCCCATGGCCTCGCCCCCAGCGCCACCTCGCCCTCCTCGGCGGCGGGCGCGGCGGGCAGCAGGCGCAGGAGCCGCCGGAGGGTCGTCCGCAGCTCGGCCCGCGCGACGACCATGTCCACGAACCCGTGCTCGAGGAGGAACTCGGCAGTCTGGAAGCCTTCCGGCAGCTCTTCCCCCACGGTGCCGCTCGCGACGCGCGCCCCGGCGAAGCCGATCAGCGCCTTCGGCTCGGCGATGATCGCGTCGCCGAGGGAGGCGAAGCTGGCCAGGACGCCGCCGGTGGTGGGATCGGTGAGGATGCTGATGAACGGGATCCCGGCCTCGTCGAGATGGACCAGGGGCGCGGTCGTCTTCGCCAGCTGGAGCAGCGAGAGGGTCCCCTCCTGCATGCGCGCGCCACCGGAGGCCGAGACGACGATCGCGGGGATCCGCTCCGTGAGCGCGCCCTCGAAGCAGCGCGCCAGCTTCTCGCCAACGACGCTTCCCATGGAGCCGCCCATGAAACGGAAGTCGAAGAGGCCGATGGCGACCCGCTGGCCGTCGATGGCGCCGATCCCCCACACCGCGGCCTCCGCGAGCCCGGTCTTGATCCGCGCCGCCTCGACGCGGTCGGGGTACCGCTTCTGGTCGACGAAGCCGAGCGGATCGACCGGGGTCAGGCCCGCGTCGCGCTCGACGAAGCTGCCCTTGTCCAGGAGCAGCTCGATCCGCTCTCCGATCCCCATCCGGAAGTGATGGCCGCAGCTGGGACAGACCCGCAGGTTCCGCTCGAGCTGGCGGTTGA
>CAYVLM010000152.1:0-1398 GCA_964452225.1 uncultured Steroidobacteraceae bacterium
GCGCCGACTCCACCCGCGAGCCGGACGAAGAAGGCCACCGTATACAGGATGGTGCCCGTCAGGTTGACCAGCCCGTGCAGCGTGGCGACGTTGCGCGCGTCGCCCGGATCGATGTCCTTGTGGTCGGTGGCGCCGGCCGCCGCAGCGCCCCAGGCGGACAGGGCCCCGAACCCGAGCACGACCAGGGTGGCCGTCTCCACGTCGGCCCCGAAGAAGACCGCGGCGATGTCCAGCAGGAGCACCGCGCTGACCGCACCGACCACGGCATCGGTCAGCATGGCGTGCAGCGAGTGGCCCAGGATCGAGCCGTTCATCACGTCCTGGAGCAGCCTCCCCGGGCCGCCCAGCATGCGATACAGCCCGCCGGTGAAGCGGGCCAAGAAGTTCCCGAAGCCAGTAAACGGGCGCGCCAGGCGCTCGAGAAGTCCCATGCTCTCCCTCATTCGAGTGTCTGCGGATGCTCGGTTCGGCGGCAGGGCACCGCCAGGGTCAGGTGGTCAGCTCCCGCGCGAAGTCGCGGAATGTCGCGATGTGCCGATCCACCTCCTCGTCCGTGTGCTGGACCGAGAGCGTCCACTGGTCGTCCGGCCCAGGTGGCAGCAGGATGCCACGGTTGGCAAGGAAGTAGAAGCCCGCGGCCCACAAATCGCCGTCGAGGCCGATGAAGGTGCGGTAGTTCGTCACGCGCTCGGGCGTGAACATGACGCAGCCCTTGGGACCCACGTTGATCGCATAGCCCGGGAGCCCGAACTCCCGGACGACCGCCCCGGTCCCGGCCGTCAGGCGGTCCGCCAGCGCATGCAGGCGCGGGTAGGCGTCACGGGTCAGGATCCTGGTCAGCGTCGTGAGACCGGCGGTCATGGAGAGCGGGTTGCCGTTGAAGGTACCCAGGTGCGCCACCCGCGTGGCGCCGCCAGCCAGCGTCGAGTGCTCGATCCCAACGCCCGGCGCGCTGCGCTCGGGGACCCGCTCGATGGCCCCCATCACCTCCCCGCGCCCGCAGAACGCCCCGATGGGGATCCCGCCGCCGATGCTCTTCGCCAGGCAGGCAAGGTCCGGCTGCACCCCGAAGAACTCCGTGGCGCCCCCGTAGGCGAGCACGACCCCGGTCTTCACCTCGTCGAAGATCAGGACCGCGCCGTGCGCCGTCGCCAGCTCGCGGACCCGCTCCAGGAAGCCAGGCTCCGGCGGCACGACCCCGATGTTGAACTGGACCGGCTCGACGATGATGGCCGCGATCTCGCCCCGATGCCGCTCCAGGATCTGCTCGGTGATCTCCGGCTCGTTGAAGGGCGCGATGACCGTCTCGGCCACCCGGCTGCGCGGCATGCCGGCGGTGGCCGGCACCGTGTGCGGGGCCTCCATTGGACCCATTGCGTCCCGCGGCGGCTGAATGCT
>CAYVLM010000152.1:1408-5679 GCA_964452225.1 uncultured Steroidobacteraceae bacterium
CGTGGTAGCCGCCCTCGAACTTGAGGATCTTCTCCCGCCCGGTGAAGCCGCGGGCGACGCGGATGGCGTCCATGGTCGCCTCGGTGCCCGAGTTGCTGAAGCGCACGAGGTCCGCGCCGAACCGGCGCTTGAGCTCCTCCGCGAGGAGCAGTCCCTCCTCGACGGGGAACGTGTAGCAGGTGCCGTTGGCCACCCGGCGCTCGAGCGCGGCCGCCAGGATCGGGTGCGAGTGCCCCGCCGCCAGGACGCCGAATGCCATGTCGAAGTCCACGTACTCGTTGCCGTCCGCGTCCCAGATGCGTGAACCCCGGGCGTCGGTCATGAACAGCGGATACGGGTCGTAGGCCTGGAACGAGGACGCCACGCCGAGCGGCATGGCCCGGCGCGCCCGCTCGTGGAGCGCGGCGCTCTTCGGGGTGCGCGCGCGGTAGGCGGCCTCCTCGCGCTCGAGGATCCGCTTCAGGCGGTCGCGATCGACGCGACGCTCATCGGCGACGGTCACGCTGCTCTCCTATCTCGTCCCCCATCGGTAGCTCTCCTTGACAAAGCGCAGCTCGACCATGGTCTCGGTCGAACGGATCCCGTCGATGCGGGCCACCCGTTCGGTGAGCACCCGCAGGAGATGGTCGTTGTCCTCGCAGACGACCTCGCAGATCAGGTCGTAGCGGCCGGCGGTGACGACCACGTAGGTGACCTCGTCGAGCTCGCCGAGCCGTTCTGCGATCTCCTCGAGACGGGAGGCATCCACCTTGAGCCCGATGAAGGCCGGCTGCTGAAAGCCCATGGCCAGCGGGTCGGTGACTCCAACGACCTGCACCACGCCCCGGGCGATGAGGCGCTCCGCGCGCTGGCGGACGGTCGCCTCCGGGACCTTCAGCTCCCGGCCGATCTGGGCATACGGCCGACGGCCGTCGAGCTGCAGCGCCTTGATGATCGCCTTGTCCAGATCGTCGAGCACGGAACGGAGCGCCATGAGCGAAAGCGTACCGAGGGCACCAGGGAGGGTCAAGTTTCCGTGGACCCGGGCCTCACCTCATCCCGAATCCGCGGCTTCCTGCGGATTTCGCAACCGTTGGACCGGCTCACGGTTCCACGCCCCCGTGGCATCCGCGAGCAGCTCCGCCACGTCGCGCACCGCCACCTCCTCGCGCCCCAGGTCGGTGGCGCCGTCGCGGAGCATGACCAGGCAGAAGGGGCACGACGTGGCGATGGCATCCGGCTCGAGCGCCAGCGCATGCTCCGTGCGCCGGTGGTTGATCCGATGGCCCTCCGTCTCCTCCATCCACATGCGCGCGCCCCCGGCCCCGCAGCACATCCCGCGCCGATGGTGGAGCTCCATCTCGGCCACCTCCTGACCCGGGACCGCGGCCACCACCCGGCGGCCCTCCTCGAAGATGTCGTTGTAGCGCCCCAGGTAGCAGGCATCGTGGTAGGCCACCACGGCGGCGTTGGCGTGGTTCGGCCGCAGGCGGCCATCGGCCACCAGGCGGTCGAGGAGCTGGGTGTGGTGGATCACCTCGACGCCGGCCAGGCCGAACTGCGGGTACTCGTTGCGGATGGTGTTGAAGCAGTGCGGGCAGCTGGCCACGACGGTGCGGACGTTGTGCGCGTCGTGCGCCGCCGTGAGCGTCGCCACGTTCTCCTCGGCGAGCATCTGGTAGAGGTACTCGTTCCCGGCCCGTCGCGCGGGGTCGCCCGAGCAGGACTCCTGCGGCCCGAGCACCGCGAACGGCACACCCGCCTGGTCGAGCAGCTGGGCCATGGCTCGCACGACCTTGCGGTTCCGCTCGTCGAAGGCCCCGGCGCAGCCGATCCAGTACAGGACTCCGTCGTCCGGCAGCACGACATCGGCGCCGTCCAGCACCGGCACGTCGAGGCCCTTCGCCCAGTCGAGCCGCGCGCTCTTCGGCTGGCCCCACGGGTTGCCGGCGGTCTCCATGCTGCGGAAGGCAGGGCTCAGCTCCTTGGGGAAGCGGCTCTCCTCGAGGACGAGGTTGCGCCGGATCTCCACGATGCTGTCCACGTGCTCGATGAGCACCGGGCAGCCTTCCACGCACCAGCCACACGTGGTGCACTGCCAGACCGCCTCCTCCGGGATGGCGTTGTCGACGAGCGGCAGGCTGAGGGCGTCGCGCGCGCGGTCCCGGGCCAGCTGCAGCGCGGCCTGGGAGGCCTCGTTTCCTCCGCCGGCTCCGGCCTTCGCCGCCCGCTGGGCGGAAGCCGCCGCGGCCAGCGCCGTCTCCGCCATCGAGATCTGATCGCGCATTCCCTGCATGAAGTGCTTGGGCGACAGCGTCTTGCCGGTCATGCTCGCCGGGCAGAACTCCATGCAGCGCCCGCACTCGGTGCAGCTCATGGGATCGAGCAGGTGGCGCCAGGTGAGGTCCTTGAGGCCCCTGGCGCCAAAGACCAGCTCCTCCCCCTCGGCCGGCTCGGCCTCGAGGTCCATGGTGCGCAGCGCACCGCGCGGCTCGAGGTTGCGGAAGTAGACGTTCGGCTCCGACAGGAAGACGTGCTGGTGCTTGCTGTAGGGCAGGTAGGTGAGAAACCCCAGCACGATGACGATGTGCGCCCAGCCGAACAGCCCGTAGCCGATGGCGCCGGCATTCGCCCCGAGCGGCTCGAACAGGAGCGAGAGCGGGCCCGCGAGGAGGGCAAAGCCGCGCGCCGGGTCGTCTGGACGGGCAGCGAAGCGGAACGCGTCGCCGAAGACCTCGGTGACCACCACGCCGGCGATCAGGACCAGGATGATGAACGCGTCGCGCGAGAGGACCAGGCGTGTCGGCCGGCTGACGGTGCGCCGCACCACGTCATAGACGAGGGCGCCAAGGATGAGGGCGATGAACACGTTCGCCGCCGCGACCACCACGGTCCAGATGACACCGCCCAGCGGCCAGGCCAGGACCGTCTCCACGAGGCCGTTGGTCAGGTAGCTGCCGGTGGTCAGGAGCAGGATCAGGAAGCCCCAGAAGACGAACGCGTGGGCCAGACCCGGGCCGAGGTCGTTCAGGAGACGCCGCTGGCCGAGGACGAAGACGCCCACGCCCTTGATCCGCTGCCAGGGCCGGTCGCTGCGCGCCAGCGGCCGCCCCTCATGGAGGACGGCCAGGTGGAGGCTCAGGCGGCGCCAGAAGAACCAGAGCGACACCGCCACCGGGATGACGATCAGGGGGTAGAGCGGGATGGAGACCTCCATGCGGGTTCCATCCTACCGGCGCCGGACCCCGCGGGTGGGCGCTGGCCGCGCCGACATCGGTTCCTGGCGCCCGTCAGCGCCGCCATCGGTTCCTGACTCGTCAGATGCTGTTGTGGTGCGCGGTAGACAGCTCGGAAGGCAACGGTCAGACCGATGGCGACCGCCGCTGAGCGTGGATTGCCTCCCATCGGCCCTTCGCCGCGCCTCCCGACTCGCTTACCGCGCATGGTGAGCGCACATGACAAGTCGGGCGCCGGATCCCGCGGCGCGCCGGGCTAGTGATCGCCGCCGGCGAGCTGCTCCACGGCGTGCCGCAGGACGGGCAGCACCGCGTCGAGAGACTCGGCGGCGCCGCGCGGCGAGCCGGGGAGGTTGACGATCAGCGTGGCGCCCCGCGCGGCGACGACGCCGCGGGACAGCGACGCCATGGGGGTCGACGCCGCACCGTGTGCGCGCATCAGCTCCGCCATGCCCGGGACGAGGCGGTCGGCGACCCGCTGTGTGGCGGCCGGTGTCACGTCGGTCGGGGTGAGGCCGGTCCCCCCGCTGGTCAGGATCAAGCGATGGCCGGCGTCGGCCAGCGAGCCGAGCAGCGCGGCGATGGCATCGACGTCGTCCGCCACGACCACGGGCTCCGGCGCAACGTCCCATCCGGCGCGCTGCAGGGAGCTCACCAGCGCCGGCCCGCTCGTGTCGGCACGCTCCCCCGCCGCCGAGCGCGTCGAGCAGATCACCACCATCGCCTCGTGCGCCGCCCGTGCTGCGGCACCCCGATCCACCCCCGCCAACTCGGCATCCCGCGTCCACGCCCCGCTGCGACCGCCCTCCTTGGCCACCAGCTCCACCCGCTCGATGGTGATGTCGCGCTGGAGCGCCTTGGCCATGTCGTACAGGGTCAGCGCGGCCACCGAGGCGGCCGTCAGCGCCTCCATCTCGACCCCGGTGCGCGCGGTCGCGGCCGCCGCGGCGGTGATCTCCACCGTCCCGGCCGCGCGGTCGGTATCCAGCTCGACGTCGACCCGGTCAAGCGGCAGGGGATGGCAGAGCGGAATCAGCTCCGCGGTGCGCTTGGCCG
>CAYVLM010000153.1:0-5648 GCA_964452225.1 uncultured Steroidobacteraceae bacterium
ACCCCATGGTGCATCCAACCAGAAGCACCAAGAGGACGAACCCCCATTCCCAGTGTCGAGGTGCGGGATGCAACCCCGCCCCCGGCGCGGGCTCATCAGCTGCTGTCGCGTCGGCATCAGAGGACTGACGTGCGTCTGCCGCGCGTGGACCTGTCACGGCCCGTATCCGGCGCACGCATATGTGCGGGCGCTGCGTCCGTTCAATGCCTAGGGCTCTGACCCGGGTTCAAACTGGAGTGACTCGTCGTCGATCCGCCATCCATTCGTTCCCCGAACCAGTGCGAAATTGAACGTCTCGGTGTTGCTGGGGCGCGCTGTCACTACCTGCCCGTTGACACTCTGACCAACCAGCGACCAAGTCGTTGCCTGCACCACCGCCGTGGCGGTGTCACCGTCGATCCGAATCGACAGGAACTCAAGCGAGCTGGTGCCGCCACCGTAGAGATACACCTGACCAGACGACTGCGCTGCCAGAGCATCGTCCATTTGCTTCTGGCGCGTCGCAAGCAAATCCCCTACGTAGACGTCGGCCAGCTGTGCGTTGGCACTGGCCTTGGCCGACGTCAGAGCCGACGCCGCCAGGGTACCGTCCGTCGAGGCGCCGAACGCCTGCATGAGGGTCATCCTCTGTTGGATGACAGTCTCGACGGCCTGCTGATCGGCGGTCGGTTGACCGCTGCTGGTCGCCGCGACGCTCAGAACCGCAAGGAGAAACGCGACGCAGGTCCCAGCGATCGCTTTGACTTTCTGATTGGGATTGGACATCGGTCTCTCTCCCTGCGAATTCAGTTGCCAGTCGAAATCGGAACCAGGTAGATCGTGGTCGTGCGCCACTGCGAGTTGTATGGGAGCAACGACCAGAAGGCGTGGTAGCGGTTACTTGTGTGCGCATCAACCAGGTCGCCGTAGTACCCGCTAGCAGGGTCGTATCCCTTCGCTACTTGAATGGCGACATGGTCCCTTGCTTCCGTTCCCGTCCCAGTCGTAGAACACAAGATCGCCGGCGGAGATGCCGTCCCAACTGTAGTTGGAGGAGCCGAGGGCTGTTCCCTTCAGGTATCCGCCTGGGTAATGCCACATCTGGAATGTGTAGAGGTCGTTGGCTACGGTCCATGAGTGGCTGTATAGCCATGGCCACCCCGTTAGGTACCAGTAGTGGTCATCGGTGTTCGAGCCCCCGGGGACCATTTGGTAACCTCCCCCGTAGTGGAGCGCGTAGGACACAAAGTTCGTGCAATCCTGCGTGAAGCAGAGGTGGTTGTTGCACCAACTCGAATTCGTGGCCCACTGATCGGCATGAGCCACCGCGCCGCTCGGACTGTACGCGAGCGCGGTCGAGGCGACCATCATGACAAGACTCAGGGAGGCCACTACTCCCGCCAGCACGACGCGGACACCGCGTCGAGACCGAGCGGCAGTCGGCGACCTAACCGGACTCCCCATCAGATTCTCTCCGCCCTCCGTGCTTGGGGATTCGACGCCGATTGTGCGCAGACTCACCGCGGTTCCGACATCCTTCGTACCTGATGATTTCGGCTTCGCTCAAGGGGCCGACCTGTTCCTCGCGCAGAACCCCACGGCCACGAGCAGGCAACAAGGCGCGGGCGAGCAACGCACCCACACCCCAAGCGACTCACCGCCGGCAGCACGGCCCAACGCCACGGGCGGCAGGTGCTGGGTCTCTTACCGGGAGCGAGCTCGATCCGGTGAGAGCCCGGGGCATTTGTGTCCAGTCGATGTCGGGGCAGCCTGGGCAGCGGCAACCACAGGCGACGGGGGCCGCGCGTCTCCGGCAGCTGAATTCTGGCCTGTGACTAACGCCGTCCGCTGATCCAGTCACGCACGCCTCATCCAGAGTCGCGGGCAGACTCCGGACTAGCGACCGCAGCCGCCTCCCTGCGGGTCCTGACGCCCAGTTTCTCCAGGATGTGGACCACGTGGGTGGCCACCGTGGCGGGTGAGACGAAGAGCTGCGCAGCGATCCCGGCGTTGGTCATGCCACGGCCGATGAGCTCAAGGACCTCGCGTTCGCGGGAGCTTAGCGCTTCGATGCCGGTACCAGCAGCACCCGCCCGTCTGCGTCGCGAGCCCCGGGCGAGCCGATCCAGGTTTCCCATCCGCGCTCGGCGTACGACGTCCCGGATCTCTCGTTCCAGGGCAACTGCCCCAAGCCGTATGACCAAGTCGGTGCCTTGGATGAGGAGCAACCGCGCATCTGGCCGTGCCCCCGACTGCAGCAGCGCCTCGGCCTCCTTGACGGCTGAGTAGGCGCGCCCATAGGGTTGTCCACTCTCCTCCCACATCCGCCCCGCCTCCCGCCACAGGCTCGGATCCGGCCTTTCGACCGCCCGCGCGACTTCTGCCCGCCCGGACGCGAGCGCGGCGCGGATGCCGACCGGCACCTCGCCTGGCAGCTGCAAGGCAGCGAGCGCGATGCCGATCCGGGTCGCGGCCTCGCGAGCCACGCGCCTCAGCGTTGGTTGCCGGTCACGTCGGGCGGAGAGCGTCGCCTCGGCCTCGATCCGCGCTGCAAGGGCGAGCAGCGGCACGCGCAGCTGGTCGGCATCACTGCCTACCAGTGCCCCCAAGGCCCCTTGGACGACCTCCCGGGCGGCGGGGAGGTGCCCCCGCGCCAACTCGACCATGCCCATCACCTCGGCCAGGCGCGGCCAGGTGTCGACGCTTCGCGGTACCGCTGCCTCCACCACGGAGTCGAGGTGGGATGCTGCCTTATCGACGTCCCCGCGTAGGCAGTCGAGCCGCGCAAGGGCGATGAGAAGACTGAGGTGCCACTTGCCCTGCGGAGCGGACCGGAGACCGGCGGTCAAGACATCCTCCGCCTCCTTCCAGCGACCGGCTCGGATCATGGCCTCGCCCGCAACTGAGCGCAGGCCAGCACCGTTGCGTCGCGTCAGCCCCAACTGGTCTGCCCGCTGCGCTGCCGCCACAGCAAGCGTTGCCGCTTCGTCGAGCTGGTCGACCCGAATGAGCATCTCGGCGAGGTTCAGGATCGTCTCCAGTTCACCCTCCGTCCGCTCAGATGCTGCGGCGATCCGCACCGCTTCCCGAAGCGCGAGTAGGCCTCTGCTCACCTCGCCCAGGTTCACGAGGTCCACGCCCAGAAAGGTGAGCACCTGGCTCTCGAGGTACGAATCGCCGTGCCCCTCTGCAGCTGGCCGGACGTCGATGCACAGTTCGAGCGAGAGCCGATAGCGACCCGACAGCATCCAGGCCGCTGCCAAGGTGGCAAGCGCGCGGGTCCGCGATTGCGACGCGTCAATCGGCATGAGTGCGATCGCGGTCTCCAACTCACGAATCGCCTCGCTGTCGCGTCCGGCCTCCAAGAGGTAGCTGCCGAGCGTGGTGCGCAGTCGAGTGGCTTGGTCCGGCGGGCTCGCGCTCTCGTCCAGGGCAGCCTGGATGTACGTGATGGCCGAATCGAAATCGCCTGCGGCGAACGCCGATGCGGCGGCCGCTTCACGGAGGTGCGGGAGATCCGCCGCTGACCCAGCGGCTTCTCCGTTGGCTTCGAGTAGGTGGATGGCTTCTGCGAAGCAACGTGCTGCGTCGCTGTAGGCTGTAGTGACGCTGGCCTGACGGGCTGCACGAACGAACTGTCGCTGGGCTTCCTCCCATCGGCCTGCCGCCGCTAGATGCGTGGCGGATTCAGCCCGTACCCAATAGGGCGGGGATCCCCTTGTCTCGGACTCCAGCAGGATGAGGGCCAGATGCTGATGACCCTCACGACGGCGAACCGCGGAGAGGTTCGCGTAGATAGCGGCCTCCGCCAAATGGTGGCGCACGGAAAGGGTCGATGTCCCGCCATTCACGACTAGGTTGCGCGCGGCAAGGTCACGCAGAGCGGGCTCCGCCCGCGCGGCCGGTGCCTTCGTCAACTCGGCGAGCTGCCCCACCGCCATCGGGCGTCCGGCAATGGCGAGGCCTTCGAGCAGCCGCCGCTCAACGCGAGGCAAGCGGCGGAGGCGGTGGAGAAAGAGATCCGCAAGTGATTCTGGAACGCCCTCCCCGCCAGTCTGCACGAAGTGCGCGAGCTCCTCCGCGAACAGCGGGTTTCCTTGGCTCCGCTCCACAAGCTCGGCAGGTCGGCTGGCGGCGTATTCAGTCTTGAGGATGGACTGAAGGAGCGATTCGATTTCTGCAGAGGAGAGTGGTGCGAGGTGAATGGGTTCGTAGCTCGGCAGCCGACTGATTCTGCGGAGGAAGCTCTGCAACGCCCGGGGGTCACGCGCGTCGGCGATGAGCCCGTCGGTCAAAGTTGCCGCCAGCGTGACTGGTCCCTCCGCGAGATTGTGAGCCAGGTAGGTGAGCAGCTCCAGCGACGCGCCATCGGACCAATGCAGATCCTCGAGGATCAGGAGGAGGGGTCGCCGCCGAGCCCACCGCTGTGCGGCTCCAAGGACCTGCAGATGCACCTGCGCACCTAGGTCACTCACCGTGCTTCGCCGCCGTGGTCCTCCTGGCGATGCCCCGATGTCCAGGAGGCGCGCTAGTCTGCGGGCCTCGCTGGTTCCGTAGACATGGTCTGCGGCTGCCACCAGTTCGAGCCACGGCGCGGTACCGTAGCTTGCCGGTGCGAGCTCGAGACAGTGGCCCACCACAACCGCAACGTCGGCACTCGTCGCGAACTCTGCGAGCAATCGGCTCTTCCCGACTCCCGCTTCGCCGGAGATGAGCAGGAAGCGTCCGCTCCCGCGCCGCGCCTGCTCAGTTGCGCTGCGCAGCCTGCCAAGCTCAGGGATCCGACCAATGAACGGAGAGGTCTGCCTACTCCCGCTCACCGGTCCGACGTGTTCGCGAGGTGGGCTCATCGTCTCGAGGCAGGGGTACCGCGACGGCAAGAATCATCAGGTCTGGCGGATGTTCAAGCAGCGTTCCACGACGCATCCTACCGCTGCACGGCTCTTGAGAGTGTTCATGGGGGCGAACCATGCGTATGAGAAGATCCCTACCCGCTGCTGCAGTCCTGGCAGGAGCTCTGGTCCTCCCCGCGGTGTCTGCGGTGTCCGCCGGTGACCCAGCTGGATCTGTGACTGGCGGACCGTCAACCGGAGGCCCCGGTCTCACACCAGAGGAGCAGGCGCTCGCCGCTCAGAAGCACAAACTAGCCGACGACTACCAGCTCGTGCGCTCGGGGGCGCTCGATCCGGCGGTCTTCGCATCTGAGTACGAGTCTGTGATTGGCACCGACTCCCCAGTCGTGGAGGCGCCGACCGGCCCCCTGACTTTGAGCGTGACGCAGTATGCGCAGACGTACAAGTACTACTGCGGTCCGGCCACCGCGTACGAGATGCTGCACTACCTCGGTGTCACGACCGGACCCAATGGGGAGTCGCTCACCCAGACGCACTTGGCCTCGAAGTGCCAGGCCGGATACCTGTGCACCGACGCATTAGGTGAGACACCCTGGTACTACTACTCCGGCTACGCACACCCGATGAGATCAACGCTGAACGCCTGGACAAGCAGTAGCTGGTACATCGTCAATTCCGGGTCATCCGGATACCAGTCAGCGCTCGTGTTCGACATCGTCTATCACTACCCCGTCGCGATATCGGTGCGCGAGGAGCCCGGCGGCCCCCATCTTGTGGGGCATCCTGCTGGCTCGACGATCAACCACTGGATCGCGG
>CAYVLM010000154.1:0-5624 GCA_964452225.1 uncultured Steroidobacteraceae bacterium
CGTGGTGGGCACCCTGCTCTTCGTCGGGGGCTACCTCGCGGCCGGCGGCGGCCGAAGCACCAGCTGCGCGGCGCCGGCGCCTGCCTTCGCCCCCTTCTGCGACGTCTACCAGAAGCTCAAGACCGAGTACGTCGATCCGCTCAATGACACCGCGCTGGCGGAAGGCGCCATCCGGGGCATGTTCCAGTACGGGGTGCAGGACCCGTTCAGCGGGTACATGGCACCGACCGACTACCAGCAGGCGCTCAGCGACCTGTCCGGAAAGTTCAGCGGCATCGGGGCGGAGATGTCGGTCAAGAACATCAAGAATCCGACCGACATCGGCTCGTGCACCACCCTCTCGGACGCCTGCGTGCTCGTGGTGGTGAGCCCGCTCTCGGGCTCTCCGGCCGAGAAGGCGGGGCTCCAACCGGGCGACATCGTCACGGCGGTGGACGGGACGAGCGTCAGCGGATCCACCCTCAACGACGAGGTGAGCAAGGTCCGCGGACGGTCCGGGACGAAGGTCACGCTCACCATCAAGCGCGGCGACAGGACCTTCGACGTGACCATCACCCGCGCGGAGATCACGCAGAAGGAAGTCGTCACGAAGCTGATCGACGGGCACATCGGGTACATCGCCCTGCACGTCTTCAGCGACGCGTCACCGGACCAGTTCCACGCCGCGCTGAAGAGCCTGCTCGACCAGGGCGCGGACCAGATCATCTTCGACCTGCGCGACGATGGCGGCGGCTACATCCTCGCGGCGCAGAAGATCGCCAGCGAGTTCGTCAGCTCGGGGACCATCTTCACGCAGCAGTCGGCCGGGAACCAGGTGAAGACATGGATGGCGACGGGCGGCGGGCTGGCCACCGATCCCTCGATCCCGCTGGTGGTGCTGGTCAACGGCGGGACCGCATCGGCCTCCGAGATCGTGAGCGCCGCGCTCCAGGAGCTCGGACGCGCGACGATCATCGGCCAGCACACCTTCGGCAAGAACACCGTCCAGGTCTGGGCCCCGCTCTCAAACGGCGGCGGGGTGCGGATCACCATCAGCCGCTGGTTCACGCCGCTCCATCACAGCGTCCACCCGGACGGGGTCCAGCCCGATGTCGTGGTGACGATTCCGGCCGGCACGCCTCCGGAGCAGGACGTGATCCTGAACCGGGCGATCGCCTATCTCGGCGGCCAGACCGGGAGCAGTCCGTCGCCGGCGCCGTCCGCATCGCCGGCACCGTCCATTGCTCCGCTGGCTTCCGGCAGCCCGGCTGCCCTCGCGCCGCTCGGCGCCGTTCCGGACGCGCTGCTCATTGGCTGGGATGGGGGCGGCCGCCTCTGGGCCGCCGCGTAGGGCCGGGCGTCTCGGCCCGTCGCGCCGGCATCGCCCTGTCGGTTCCCTCGTGTCCACCCGGCCCGTGAGCGTCACCGACTTGTCACCTGCTGCGGTGGCGCGCGCTACGTGAGTCGGGTGCTGCGGCCTTCTTGCCCGCGAAGCCGTCGCGAGCGTGGGAGAGTCCCGATCGCGGGCTCTGACTGGGCCGAGCTGTCTAACGCGCACCACCACGGCATCTGACCAGTCGGCGAGGGATTCCGCTGCGGACGGGCGGCGAACGGCGCAAGGGCCGACCTCCGGGCGACCGCCGTCCGTTGACCCGTTGCCGCCGGTCGGCGGTGCTGCTAGCATCACGCGCAACGAAAGGAGGTGGTGTGCAGTGAGTAGTCCCTGTCACGCCACCACCGAGGCGGTGCGATAAGCACAGCTCGCGTGGTAGCGAGGTGAGAGCCGGCTGAAACGGCCGGCTCTTTCCATGTCCACCTCCCTCGCCCGCCGAACCCTGCCAAAGTCGATGCCTGAGCACACGATCACCGTCAACCGCCGCGCGCGCCACGAGTACGCCATCAACGAGACGCTCGAGGCGGGCCTCGTGCTGACCGGGACCGAGATCAAGTCGATCCGCGCCGGGCACATCAACCTGGCCGACGCCTATGCCCGCATCGAGCACGGCGAGGCGTGGCTCGTTGGCGCCCACATCGCCCCCTACGAGCAGGGCAACCAGTTCAACCACGAGCCGCGCCGCACCCGCAAGCTCCTCCTGCACCGTGACCAGATTGCCGAGCTCGCGGGTCTCACCCAGGCCAAGGGACTGACGCTGGTGCCGCTGCGGGTCTACATCCGGAACGGCCTGGCCAAGGTTGAGCTGGGGATCGCCCGCGGCAAGAAGGCGCACGACAAGCGGCGGACCATCGCCGAGCGCGACCAGCGCCGCGAGCTCGAGCGCGAGATGAAGACCGCCGGGCGCATCAAGCTCTAGTGAGTTGATGCCCCGGAGCCTCCGTGGCTCAGCGTGGGACGAACCAGATGACAGGGCGCTCCGGGTCGGCGGCAATCACCAGGACCGTGCCGCGCAGGAGATCCATCCCGATCACGCCGGCGACCGCGTCATGGGCCTCTGGCGTCACGAACACCGGGCCCATGGGCAGCAGCGCGTCGCCGATTCGCAGCCGGGCTCCCTCGACGGTGGGCGACCGCATCTCCCGCCCGCCAACTGCGCGACCACGGGCCGCCTCGGCGCCAAGAGCCACGCCGGGCAGGGCCGCGGCAGCGAACGAGGTGGAGCGCGCCCCGGAGTCGAGCAGGGTCAGCACATCGGCGTAGGCGTCGACGGCGGCATGCACCAGGATCGTCGTGTCGGCTGGATCCCGCGGCAGCCGGACCGGCCGCAGGGCCGTATGCCGGCGCTGCAGATCGGCGACGACGGCCTCGAGTGGGTCGTCAACCACGGAGAGCGCCTTCGACGCCAGGTCCAGGACGATCCATGCCGATGGATGCAGCGCCTGCGGGCTCAGGAATCCCCCGATCCCCCAACCGGCGAAGGGCGGCGGTCCATCGGCGACGGGCGCGCCATCAAGCGGGATGGACCAGCCGGCCAGCGAGCCTTCCAGGCGATCGACGCGCCAGGAAGGAACGGGGTAGCCCGCCGCATCGGTCCCTGGCTCATCCGGCTCGAGGTGGGCCCCGGCCCTCCGCGCGAGGTCCGTGGTCAGGACGTGCTCGGAGGCGCCGGTGTCGCAGATGAGGCGCGTCTCCAGCCCGCCCACCGTGGCGAGCACCATGGGGGCATGGGTCTCAGTTCCGTCCGCGGTCGCGAAGGTGATGGCCGTGGAGAAGGGTTCCATCGGCTCATCTTGGCCGATGGCGTCTAGAACAGGTGTTCACAGGGCACCATCGGTCTGGTAGAATTCTCGGACGGTTCGTGGGGATGTCAGGTTTCGACAGGGCTCAGGGACCGGAGATCGCAGGTCGAGGTCGCCCGCAGGCCTCGTAAAAAGCGGGCAAAACCAGTAACTGGCAACAACAGTTACGCCCTCGCTGCCTAGTCAGTGAGCATCGACTCCGTCCCCCCTCCCCGGACGGCGAAGATGTCATCAGGGGAGGTGCGGCGTCGCCGACTCCGGTGAGCGGCGTCAAAGAGCCGAGAGGCACCACCGGATAGCAGGCGGAGCACCCCGCCGGTCGGGGGCCCGCGACGCGAAGCGCAAGTAGGCCGGAAATACCTGTAGGAAGTCTCCGGCGACTCGGTTCTGGACGGGGAGTTCGATTCTCCCCCATCTCCACCATCCCCCATCCTCCCGCTGGCGGCCATCCGCGGCGGCAGCTAACCCGCGCCAGGGCGGTCACTGCGCAGCTCAACTTCGAACACCCAGGGGCCCAACGTATCGCTGGGCGACTTCGCCGGCGGCAGTGGCTGGCCAGGTCGGTGCTCCGCAAAGCGTTCGATGGTCACCGTGAGCCGGCCTGCGCCAGCAGGGGGCCGTGGCACGAACTGGAAGGCTGCCTCACCGCCGCGATCAGATTGGCTCATGGCGGCTATCCCGACCTGATAGGCGGTCCCGAGGTCGTCGGCCACGCTGCCCTCGCGCGGACCTTGATCGCGAGCAGCTCGAGAGTCACGCCGCCTGCGACCGATGAGGCTCCGACCGCGATGACCTGGCGCAGGGCCGAAGCATCGATCTCCATGAGTTGGTTGGCGTTGTGACGGAGCCGCTCCAGGTCGTTCGGCGGCAACTGGTGCGGAGTGCGGCGGAGGACGATCGTTGGCCCTCGGCGTGGTGCAAAGCCGAACGATGCCCTTGGTCTGCCGCGCCCGAGCACCCACGAGATGCGGGCCCGAGCACTAGGCCAAGTGCGGCCGGGATGATGACGTCCATCCCACCCCCGCGAGCTGCGACGGGCCAAGCATGCCACCACCGGAGGAGGCATGGATGTGCGGGGGCGCGGCGGGCAGGATGGCTCTTGACGTACCTCGTAAAGCGAGGTACTACCTTATCGTGCTTCGTTCCCAACTGCTCAAGGGCACCGTCCCGTTCCTCGTCCTGAGCGTCCTCGCCGACGGGGAGCTGTACGGGTACGAGATCGCGCAGCGCATCCGCGAGCGGTCCGGTGCGTTGCTGAGCCCCAGCGAGGGAACCCTGTACCCGACCCTCCATCGGCTTGAGCGTGAGGGTGCCGTGGTGGCCCAATGGCGCAGCGGGGAGCGCGGCCCGCGCCGTCGCTACTACCACCTGACCCCGGCGGGGCACCGTCGGCTGGCCGCCGCGCGTGACGAGTGGGACGCGTTCAGCGGAATGGTCCGCGCGGTGTCGAGGCCCACGGACTGATGGACGCGCGGGGGAGGTTCCTGGCGGCGGTGGCGGAGCGACTGCCACTGCCTGAGGATGTGCGCGACGAGGTCCTGGAGGAGCTGGCGGCCCACCTCGCCGATGCAGTCGATGACCTGCGCTCCCAAGGCAGGACGCCGGAGGACGCCGAGGTGGAGGCCATCTCCCGGCTGGGACCGCCGGCGAACCTGGCGCGCGAGCTGGCCCGGGCGCACCGACCGCGCGGTCGGGTGCTGGCCGCCGCTGGCGCCGGGACCATCTCGGCCGTCGCGACCGGCGCCATCGGAGTCGTGCTGGCCACCTTCTGTGTCGTCGTCGGCGCGATGCTGCTGATGACCCTCGTCCGCACGCTGGCCAGCTGGATGGGGGTCACCTTCTCCATGAACTGGGCAGGCGGCTGGAACACCCTGCTGACGGCCGTCGCACTGGACGCCGGTGCGCTGCTCGCCGGGGCTGCCGCGGTGCGCGCGGCGGCGCTGGCTGGCTGGCGCTCCGTGTCCGAGGTCCGCACGCCAGTCGCTTTGGTCGGCGGCGCGGTCGTCGGCTGGATCGTGCTGGTGGTCCTCTCGCAGGCGTTGAACTGGCCGAGCGTCGCCGCCCTTCTGCTGGTACCCATTTCCTTCGCCCTCGGCACCCGCTTCGACCGATTGCAGCTTCCGAGCATCAGGATCGTGGTCGTTGCGGTGCTGGTCGGCCTGCTCGCCACCATCGGCCTTGGGCTGGCGACGTGGCAGGGCGGTGGCGGTGGAGGCGCACCGCAGACCTGGAACCCGTCTGCAGCGGGAGACGTGATCGCGCCGTGGTGGCAGGACCCGTCGGCGGGCGGCCCAGTCTGGTTCAGCGAGGGAAGCGGAAGCTATCCGCAGGCAGGGGTGATCGACCTGCAGCTGACCGCAGGAACCGCTGCGCAGGTGGCGTACTTCCACGACTACCGCCTGGAGGCCTGGCGCAGTCAGTCGCCGGAGGCTGGCTCCGCGCTGGTTGCG
>CAYVLM010000155.1:0-5571 GCA_964452225.1 uncultured Steroidobacteraceae bacterium
GCCCGATAGATCGCTCGTTTCGCGCCGGAACCCATGGTGGCGCCGGGTTTGGCCGATAGATCGTGCGCTGCTGAGCGTGAAGGCTGCGCTGGAGCGCGCTTGGTGCTGAGCGCTGACCGTTCTATCGCCCATTCCCAGCGCGCGAGCGGCTTCGCGCGGAGCATGAGCGATCTATCGCCCCAGGCGACGGCGGAGGGGAAGCCGTGGGAAGCGGTGGGATGCAGTGGTCCTTCGCGTTGGTTATACTATTAAGGTGAGGCTGAATATCAGTGAAACCGAGAAGAACCCGTCCCGCAGAGGGCGCTCGCCGGCCGAGGATCTCCTCGTCGAGCTGACCAGCTGGGGATCGCGCGACCGGCTCCGCATGTTCGCCACGTGGCATCGCGGGTCGCTGAGCCTGATTCACCTGACCGTTCTCACCCTGCTCGAGGTCGAGGGACCGGTCCCCATGGGCCGCCTCGCGGAGTGGCTCGATGTTTCGCACGCGAGCGTCACCGGCATCGTGGACCGGATGGAGGAACGGGGGCTCGTGGAGCGTCGCCGAGCCGCCGACGACCGGCGCGTCATCTCGATCCATCTCACCGACACGGGCGCATCGGTCTCCCGTGACCTCCTCGCGCGCCGGCAAGAGCGCCTGGCCCGCATCCTGGGCGAGCTGACCGATGCAGAGGCGACGTCCCTCCTGAAGGGCTTGCGCGCCCTGCGCTCGGCGCGGGAGCACCTCGCCGAGGTTGATGCGGAAGCCGGTCCCAAAGCCGATGCCGAGGTTGATGCGGGAGCCTCAGGCGCGCCGCCAGGGGAGGCGAGCGACAGCCTGTGATCAGCCTCCTCGTCCGCTACCTGCGCCCCTACCGGGGGGCGCTCGTCGGGGTCGTGGTGCTCCTCGCCGCCCAGTCGATCGGCAACCTGTACCTGCCCAGCCTCATGGGCGACATCATCAACAACGGCGTCGCCAAGGGTGACACGGGCTACATCGTGCGGACCGGCGGCTTCATGCTGGTCGTAACCCTGGCCCTCGCCGCCTGCGCGGTGGTCGCGGTCTACTTCGCCGCTCGCACCGCGATGGCCTTCGGCCGCGACGTGCGCGGCGACGTGTTCCGGGCGGTCGTTGGCTTCTCCCAGGCGGAGATCAACCGGTTCGGGACGCCGTCGCTGATCACCCGCAACACGAACGACGTCCAGCAGGTCCAGATGGTCGTGGTCCTGGGCCTGAGCGTCATGGTGATGGCGCCGATCATGATGGTCGGTGGCGTGATCATGGCCCTCCGTGAGGACGTGCCGCTCTCCGGCCTGCTGGTCCTGATCATCCCGCTGATGGTGCTGGTGATCGGCTCCCTCGCCGCCAGGGCGCTGCCGCTCTTCCGGGCGATGCAGGTGAAGATCGACCGCATCAACCAGGTGATGCGCGAGAAGCTCGCCGGTGTGCGCGTCATCCGCGCCTTCGTCCGTACCGGCTACGAGGAGCGTCGCTTCGACGAGGCCAACCTGGACCTGACCGACACGGCCCTCCGCGTCAACCGCCTCTTCGCGCTGATGCTCCCGGCCCTGTTCCTGATCCTGAACTTGTCGATGGTCGCGATCATGTGGTTCGGCGGCCTGCGCATCGACGCCGGCCAGATGCCAATCGGCAACCTCATCGCCTTCATCCAGTACGTGATGCAGATCCTCTTCGCGGTGATGATGGCGACGATCATGTTCGTCATGGTCCCGCGGGCCGCCGCCTCCGGCGAGCGGATTGCGGAGGTGCTGCGGACGCCGGCCACCATCATCGATCCGGAGAGCCCGGTCGAGCTGGTGCAGGAGCACGGCCTGGTCGAGTTCCACGACGTCGAGTTCCGGTATCCCGGCGCCGAGGAGCCGGTCCTGTCGCGGATCAGCTTCGCGGCCGCTCCGGGCGCCACCACGGCGATCATCGGCTCCACCGGCAGCGGCAAGACGACGCTCATCAACCTGCTGACGCGCGCGTACGACGTGACCGGTGGCCGGATCACGGTCGACGGCATCGACATCCGCGATCTGCGCCAGGAGGACCTGTGGCGGCTCGTTGGCGACGTGCCGCAGAAGGCGTTCCTGTTCAACGGGACGGTGGCCAGCAACCTGCGATACGGCGACGAGGCGGCGACCGACGAGGACCTGTGGACCGCGCTCGAGATCGCCCAGGCGCGGGACTTCGTGGAGGAGATGCCCGGTTGCCTGGAGGCGGAGATCGAGCAGGGCGGCAGCAACGTCTCGGGCGGGCAGCGCCAGCGCCTGGCGATTGCCCGCGCCATCGTCAAGCGCCCGCCGATCTATGTCTTCGACGACAGCTTCAGCGCCCTCGACTTCCAGACCGATGCGCGCCTGCGCGCCGCGCTGCGCGATGAGACGCGCGACGCCACGGTCATCATCGTGGCCCAGCGGGTCGGCACGATCATGCACGCCGAGCGGATCGTCGTCCTCGAGGGCGGCGTCATCGCGGGGATCGGGACCCACGCCGAGCTGCTCGAGACCTGCGAAACGTACCGCGAGATCGTCTACTCCCAGATGACGAAGGAGGAGGCCGCGTGAGCGGCCCGCGACCGGCGCCCTCGGCGGGTCGGACGCCGGCCGGTCCCCACCGCGGCCCGATGGCGCACGGCTTCGGCCCGATGCGCGGCATGGGAATGCCCGGGGCCAAGGCACGCAATTTCCGTGGCACGCTGCGGCGCTTCATTGGCGAGCTGCGCCCCGAGGCGCCCAAGGTGCTCGTCGTCATCGGCCTGGCGATCGTTGGCGTGGCGGCGCAGGTGGGCGCGCCGCGGATCATGGCCCTGGCCACCGACCAGCTCTTCAACGGGCTCATCGGCAAGGAGCTCGGAAAGGTCTTCGCGCCGGGGACTCCCCAGGCGCAGGTTGAGGAGGCGCTCAGGGCGCGGGGCCAGGGTCAGATGGCCGACATGCTCTCCGGGATGCACGTCACCATCGGCGCCGGCGTCGACTTCCGGGCGGTGGGCATCATCCTGGGAGCCCTGGCGGGCGTGTACCTGGCGAGCTCGGTGTTCCAGTGGCTCTCCATGTACATCATGGCCGGCGTCTCGCAGCGGACCGTCTACCGGCTCCGCGCCGAGGTCGATCACAAGCTCGCCATGCTCCCGCTGAGCTACTACGACAGCCACCCGCGCGGCGACACCCTGAGCCGGGTCACCAACGACATCGACAACATCGCCAACACCCTCCAGCAGAGCCTGGCGCAGGTCATCACCGCGGTCTGCACTCTCCTGGGGGTGCTGATCATGATGTTCACCCTGAGTCCGCTGCTGGCGCTCTTCTCGCTCCTGGTGCTGCCCCTCGCCGGCGGGGCGACCACCCTGATCGCCAGGCGGTCGCAGGTCCAGTTCGCCGCCCAGTGGAAGGAGACCGGCGACCTGACCGGCACCGTGGAGGAGACCCACACGGGGCACAACGTGGTGAACCTCTTCGGCCACCGCGGCGACGCCATCCGCGACTTCGATGCGCAGAACGACTCGCTCTTCCAGGCGAGCTTCAAGGCCCAGTTCATCTCGGGCGTCATCCAGCCCACCATGCAGCTCATCAGCAACCTGAACTACGTGGCGATCGCGGTCGTGGGCGGGCTGCAGGTTGCCAACGGGCAGATGACCCTGGGCGACGTGCAGGCCTTCATCCAGTACTCGCGGCAGTTCACGATGCCCATCGCCCAGACGGCGAGCATCATGAACGTCCTGCAGTCGACGATGGCCTCCGCCGAACGGGTCTTCGAGCTCCTCGACGAGGCCGAGATGCAGCCCGAGGTCGCCGCGCCACGCGTCCTGACCGCCGCACGCGGCCAGGTGGACCTGCGCGAGGTCGCCTTCCGCTACGACCCGGGCGTGCCGCTCATCGACGACCTCAACGTCCACGTCGAGCCGGGCGAGATGGTGGCCATCGTGGGGCCCACGGGCGCCGGCAAGACGACGGTCGTGAACCTCCTGATGCGCTTCTACGAGATCGACGGCGGCACGATCAGCGTCGACGGGATCGACACCCGGCAGCTGACCCGCGAGAACCTGCGGCGGACCTTCGGGATGGTTCTCCAGGACACCTGGCTCTTCGGTGGCACCATCCGCGACAACATCGCCTACGGCCGCGAGGGCGCGACGGAGGAACAGGTCGTGGCGGCCGCCATGGCCGCGCACGTCGACCACTTCGTGCGGACCATGCCGGACGGCTATGACACGGTCATCGACGACGACGCCTCGAACCTGTCGCAGGGTGAGAAGCAGCTGCTGACCATCGCGCGGGCGTTCCTGGCCGACCCGCAGATCCTGATCCTCGACGAGGCGACCAGCTCGGTCGACACCCGGACCGAGATCCTGGTCCAGCGGGCGATGTCACGGCTCATGAAGGGACGCACCAGCTTCGTGATCGCCCACCGGCTTTCCACGATCCGCAACGCGGACGAGATCCTGGTCATGAACCATGGCCGGATCGTGGAGCAGGGGACCCACGGATCGCTCATGGCCCGCAACGGGTTCTACGCGCAGCTCTACCAGAGCCAGTTCGCCGAGCCGCTCGCGGAGGCCGTCTAGCGGGCCGAGCGTCGTCTCGCCATCGGTGCAATAATTGCTTGCGCAACTACTGAAGCCGAGCGGGAGACGATCCATGGCCACTGACTACGCCGCGTTCCAGCGCGCGCTGATCGCCGACATTCGCGAGCACGGAGCCCCCGTGAGCGGACCGATGGCGGGGTTCCCGCTGATGGTCCTCACCACCACGGGAGCGAAGAGCGGCGAAGCGCGCACGGCCGTCGTCACCTACACCCGCGACGGGGACCGATACGTGGTCGCCGCATCGAAGGGCGGCGCGCCGATGAACCCGGCCTGGTACCACAACCTGCTTGCCAACCCGGAGGCGACCGTCGAGACCGGCGGAGACACGTTCCGGGTGCGGGCCACCGAAATGCATGGCGCGGAGCGGGATCGGCTGTGGGAGGAGCACGCCACCGAGCGACCGGAGTTCCGCGACTACCCGGCCAGGACGACGCGCGTGATCCCGATCCTGGTGCTCGACCGCCTCGACTGACTGGCCCGGGCGCGCCGGCAACGGTCCCGCGCGCCGTTGACCGCCCGACCCGGGCGCGCTGTTTCCTGCCATACGATCGTGCTTCGGAACGTTAGGTCCGGTTCCTGCTCGAGGCAGTGCGGTCCATTGCGGCGGCTGAGCGTGGGGAAGGCCGCCGGACGCGCTGCCGGTCGCTGACATCGGCCCTACGGTTCCGCGGCTTGACGTTTGGCAAGGAATTGACAGCGTGGCGCGCATTGGGGCAGCGCCGGCAGCTGTCGCGTCAAGCTGTCGCGTCAGCTGACGAACAACCCGGCCATGGTCGGGCAGAGGAAGTGACCGGCCAGGTCCGCGTCCGTATCGACGGTCAGGCCGTTGCGCACGACGACGCGCCCGTCGGCGTCGACGACGACAAGGTCGGGCTGGAACGAGACGCTGAACTCCGGGCCGAACCAGACCATGATCGATCTGGCGCCGCCATCGGCCTCCGCCCACACGGGATCGAGCCGGCTCGGGTCGGTGTGGAACGTGACCGTCCCCATGCCGACCCCGGCG
>CAYVLM010000156.1:0-5525 GCA_964452225.1 uncultured Steroidobacteraceae bacterium
ACGGTCACGGCAGGCATGCCGCGATGATACACCAGATAATTGCATACGCAACCACCCAAACGCGGTACGCTAGGGGTGCCGCAGGACACCTGCCGGCCGGGACGGAGGGCGGAGCCGCCACACGGGTGCTGCCCACACCGAATCCGGCACACGGAGGTGCCCGCATTCCATGCACAAGCGACTGATCCCGGCTGCGGCCGGCATCCTGGTCATCGTTCTCTCGGCAGCAGCGTGCTCGTCGAACAGCCCGGTCGGGTCGAGCCCGCCGGCAGGCTCACCCGCCGCGAGCGCGGCCGCCAGTGCTCCGGCTGCCACCGCTGCACCCAGTGCTGCGCCGACGGTCCCCGTCGGCACGGACGGCACGAGCGCGGCAGAGGAGCTTCAGAGCGGATTCGTCTCGGTCGTCAAGAAGGTCTCGCCGTCGGTGGTGGTCATCGAGACCGACCAGGGGCTGGGCTCGGGCGTCATCTTCGACTCGGCCGGCCACATCGTCACCAACGCCCACGTGGTCGCCAACGCATCCACGTTCAGGGTGACCCTGGCCACCGGCAAGACGCTCGACGCGAGCCTGGTCGGCGTCTTCGTGCAGGACGACCTGGCCGTGCTCAAGGTCCCGGCCGACAGCGCGCTCCAGCCGGCGACCTTCGGTGACTCGTCCAGCCTGCAGGTCGGCGACATCGTGATGGCCATCGGCAACCCGCTCGGCCTGCAGTCGAGTGTGACGGAGGGCATCGTCAGCGCCCTGAACCGTACGGTGAGCGAGCCCGGCGGCATCGCGTTGCCGGGTGTCATCCAGACCAGCGCGGCAATCAACCCCGGCAACAGCGGCGGCGCGCTCGTCGACCTCGAGGGTCACGTCGTCGGGATCCCGACCCTCACCGCCACCGACCCGCAGATCGGCGGGGCGGCGCCCGGCATCGGCTTCGCGATCCCGAGCAACACGGCGCGCGACATCGCCCAGCAGCTCATCACCTACGGCCACGTGGTGAACTCGCACCGTGCCTACCTGGGGATCCAGGGAGCGGACACCTTCGCCGGACAGGGCGTCTACGTCTACCGCGTCGATGCCGGCGGACCCGCGGCGACCGCCGGGATCACCAACGGGGACGTGATCACCGCCATCGGCGGGCAGGCGACACCCGATGACGCCACCCTGGCCGAGGTGATTGCCGGCCATCAGCCGGGAGACACCGTATCGGTCACGGTGATCCGTCCCAACGGGTCGCAGACGCAGGTGAGCGTCACGCTCGGCGAGGTGCGGGGCTGAGCGTCAAACGGCAGTATCGGAGAACCATCCGGCCGCTTTCAGCGTCCTAGAGGACATGAAGCGCACATCCGCCCTGGCGCTCGTCGTGGTACTGGCCACGGCGAGCGCCTGCTCGTCCACCCCGACCGCTGACGTGGGTCTGGCCATGGCCCAGGTGCCACGAGCATCGGCGGACCCCGCCGCGGCGAGCTCCGCGGCCGACGGCGTCAACGCCTTCGGCCTCGACCTCTACTCCCGCCTGGCCGCCCAGGGCGGAAACCTGGTGCTCTCCCCCGCCTCCATCGTGCTGGCCCTCGCGCAGGCACGCGCCGGGGCGCGCGGCACCACCGCCGACGAGATGGACACCGTGCTCCACGAGGTCGCCTCCGACGCCAACGCCGCCTGGCTCAACGCCCTCGACGTGGCGCTCGACGACCGCAACGGTACCTTCACCGATGCCAACGGAGACAAGCTCCAGGTTGCCCTGCGGATTGCCAACGCGGCCTTTGCCCAGCGCGGCATGACCCTGAAGCAGGCATACCTCGAGGCGCTCGCGGAGCGCTTCGGTGCGGGCGTCCGCCTCGTTGACTACATCACCGGGACCGAGACCGCGCGCAAGGCCATCAACGCCTGGGTCGCCGACCAGACCGAGCACCGCATCACGGAGCTGCTCGCTCCCGGCACGCTCACCCGGGATAGTCGCCTGACCCTCGTGAACGCGATCTACCTCAAGGCACCGTGGCAGTACCCGTTCGAACCCACCGAGACCGCCGCTGGGCCCTTCACCCGGGCCGACGGGAGCACGGTCAGCGTGCCGATGATGCACGAGGCGGTGCAGCTCGGGTACGCATCCGGCGACGGCTGGCAGGCTGTCGATCTGCCGTACGTTGGCGGATCGCTGGCCATGACCATCATCGTCCCCGATGACCTGGCCGCTTTCGAGGCGAACCTCACCACAGATCGCCTGGACACCATCCTCTCCGGGCTCACCGCGCACGAGGTGCAGCTCACGATGCCGAAGTTCGGGATCAAGACCGATGTCTCTCTGGGCGACACGCTGGCGGCCATGGGGATGCCATCAGCCTTCGATCCGGCGAGCCCAGACTTCTCCGGCATCACCGACCAGGAGCAGCTCTTCATCTCGGCCGTCGTGCACCAGGCGAACATCGACGTCGACGAGAAGGGCACGATCGCCTCGGCGGCGACCGCGGTGGCGATGGCCGCTTCCGGCCTGCCGTCGGAGCCGGTCACCGTACGGGTCGACCGCCCGTTCCTCTTCCTGCTGCGCGACCTGCCGACGGGCACGATCATCTTCATGGGGAGGATTGCGGACCCCTCGCAGCGGGCGTGAGGCCGACCTGGGCAACGACCGGGCAGTGGTCGCTGCGCGAGCCGTCGCAGGCAACGCGAGCAGCCACGTCCAGCTCGGGGTCGTTCCACACGTAGTCGAGGCGCAGCAGCGGCGGCACGAAGCTGTCCGCGAGGGGTGTCCAGGTGGCACCGCCGGCGGCGGCCGCATCCTCGAGGACCGAGGCCATGTCCTGGTAGGCTGGCTCACGTTCGGTGAAGTTGAAGTCGCCGGCCACCACCAGGGGTTGGCCGGTCGCCATCACCTGCCGGGCGAAATCCACGAGGGCATGCACCTCGGTATCCCGGGCATCGGGGCAGTATGGGCACGGAAGGCTGGCCCACGGGTATTCGAGATGGACACCCACGATGGTGAGGGTCCTGCCGCCAAGAGTGACACGGATCCACGGGGCTCGCGGACGGTCCCACGCGCCCGCGGGTGTGCTCACCATCCCCTGCGCCTCGATCGGCAGCCTGCTGAGGATCACCATCCCTGGCGGCGTCGCGGCATTGGGCAGCTCGATCCTGTACGGCCATGCCGAGATCAGCGGTTCGTCGCCGGGCCGGACCGCCGCCTCCTCCAGGAGCAGCACGTCGGGCTGCAGGCGCGCGGTCACGTCAGCGAACCCGATATCGCGCAGCCGGTCTCCGTGCAGGTTCCACGTCAACAGCGTCAGCGAGGGGCCGCTCACCGTGGTCGCTTCCGTGGCGGGCGAGTGGTACGCCAGCCAACCAGCTCCGGCGGCCACGATCACCGCCAGGAGGAGCGTGAGGGAGCGGCGCCAGACCGCCAGGGGCACCAGGAGCAGGAGGGCCCCGTAGACGACCGGCGCGAGCGCCTCGAAGAGGGCAAACGGTCCATCACGCTGGGGAACGACGAACGTCACCAGGCTCGCAGCCACCACGATCGCCGGCACCCACGCCCAGCGCCGCCCTCGGTCGCGCGCCAGCCATGCAACGGCCGAGCCCGCCCATGCGGCTCGGCTCATCGGTCCGCTGGCACCCCCAGCGTCACGGCGGCCGCCACCGTGGCGACGACCAGGGCCATGCCCTGGTTGACGTCGAGCGACGCGCTGCCGGCGAACAGGTCCGTTGCAGCGCTGGGGATTGCCCCCAGCAGCGGCGGCACCAGGATCCAGCCCAGCACCAGGGCCGTCGGGGCCGTGGCGCCCGGCAGCCGGAACATGCGGGTGAGGACCGCGGTCAGCACCCCCAGGAAGGCGGCCAGCAGCAGCACGAGCACGAGCGCCGGCTCGTCGCGCGCGCCTGAGGCATCCACCAGCCGCACCAGGCCCTGTTCGCAGACCGCGACCGCGATGGCCAGGACGGCGCCCATGGCGAGCACGCGCGGTCCGCTCATTCGGGGTGATCCGGGCGCTCCGCCGGCTCGGCGGGCCGCAGGGGCGAGGTTCGGGCGCGGGTCAGCACGCCGCCGGACAGCGCGTCGGCCAGCCCACGCGCGATCCGGTACGACTTGCCCGCGCCCATGACCAGCACAGCGTCGTCCGCTCGCAGGTGCTCGGCGACGTAGGCGGTGGTGGCCTCCACGTCGCCGGTAGCGATCGCCGGGATCCCGCTGGCTCGCTCGATGGCATCGGCCAGGACGGCGGCGGAGGTGGCCTGCCTCGCTGCCGCCGTGTCGCGGCTGGCGAAGATGTCGGCGATGACGACCTCGTCCGCGTCGTCGAACGCACGGGAGAACTCATCGACGAAGAGAGTTGTTCGCGAGTACATGTGCGGCTCGAGGACCGCCCACAGCCGCCGCTCGCCCACCCGCTGGCGTGCCGCCGCGAGCGTGGCGCGCACCTCGGTCGGGTGATGACCGTAGTCGTCGAAGACCAGCACCCCGGCAGTATCGGCGATCAGCTCCAGGCGCCGCCCGGCTCCGGCGAACGTGCGCAGCCCCTCGGCCAATACCTCGAGCGGCACCCCGAGCTCGCGCGCCAGCGCCAGCGCCGCCGTGGCGTTCAGCACGTTGTGCACGCCCGCCAGGGAGGTCTCGAACCCGGTGCCGAACAGCCGGAACGTGCTCCGCTCTCGCCCGAGAACCACCTCCGACGCGGCCAGGTCTGCACCGGGACCGTACTCGACGATGCGGCCGTTCCAGTCCCCGAGCCGATGGCGCAGCTCCTGCGCGCCGGCGTCCGGGTACGCCATCAGCAGCAGGCGGCCCCCGAGGGCATCGCTCTCCCCCATCCCCCGCACGAAGCGCTCGAAGGAGCCCAGGACCGCGTCGCGGTCCGCGAAGAAGTCCGGATGATCCATCTCGACGTTGGTCACGATGGCGCCGGCCGGGTGATAGGCGAGGAAGTTGTCCGCGAACTCGTCCGCCTCCACCACGAACGGCGCTCCCCCGCCGGCCCGCACGCTGGCCCCCCAGGCCGGAACGTAGGCGCCAACCTCGACCGAGGGGTCCATCCCCGCGGTGACGAGCAGGTGCCCGAGCAGCGCGGTGGTCGTGGACTTGCCATGCGTGCCGGCGACGGCCAGGCCAACGTGCCCCGGCGCCGCCATCAGCTCGCCGAGCAGCGCGTGCCAGGTGACCACCGGCAGGCCGGCGGCCTCGGCCGCGGCAAGCTCGGCGTGATGCGGAACGGCCCGGATCGCCGCCGAGATCGCCACCCGGTCCACGCCGGCAAGGTGCGCGGGATCGTGACCGTGCAGCACGCGGATGCCCGCCTCGTCCAACGGGGGCGTGTACGGCGACGGAGCGTCTGCATCACAGCCGTCGATCCGCGCCCCCGCACGATGCGCCAGCAGCGCGACGCCCGCGGCGCCCGAGCCGGCGATGCCGATGAGGTGGATCCGCTCGCCGGCTCGCACCATGGAAGCTAGGCCGCCGCCTCCCGGACGGCAAGGTCCAGCGCCGCGGCGGCAGCCGCGGCACGGTTCCCGTCCCTCGCGAAGCCGAACTCGTGGCGCTCGACCACCG
>CAYVLM010000157.1:0-246 GCA_964452225.1 uncultured Steroidobacteraceae bacterium
TGACGAAGAGGACCTCCTTCATCAGGATCAGGCCCTGGCCGGCGGTGAAGTTGGTGACCCGGCCGCCGGCGAGCGCGAACGCCTCGGCGGCGCTGGCGGACGAGTGCTCGGACTCCGGCTCCAGGAACCGGAGCGGCGTACCCCACAGGTTCGTGCGGCCGTCGGCCACGGCCGCCTGGAAGAGGGTCGCCATGTTGGTTGACGGGGTGATGGGATAGGCGCAGGCGCCCTCAGCGATCCGCGCCT
>CAYVLM010000157.1:256-5519 GCA_964452225.1 uncultured Steroidobacteraceae bacterium
CGTTCCTGCGGCGCAAGGCGGCGCCGCAGTGGAGGTGACACCATGCGGCGAGTTCTCGCCCTGCTGTTCGCGTACGCAACGTTGACTGCGGCCTCGGCCCAGCAGACTCCCCAGACGTATCTCTCCACGATTGCCTCGGATCCGTCGACGATCGACGGGATGCCCGGGTATTGCGCCTGGCTCCCGGAGTGCTCGGAAGGCTCGGTCCGGGCGACCGCTGGCTTCGCGTTCATACCTTCCGAGCGTGAGGGTCACCCGACGGTGAGGGGAGGGGCACGCGGCATATTCACCCGTGCCGATCGGCACAAGCTTGGAGGGACCGCGGTCAACCAACCCCCTGCCCATTCGGACAGCCCTCGGCCCGCGGGTGTGACAGACTCCGAGGATGACGACGCCGCGATCTCCAGTCGTTGCCGACCTGCGCTCCGACACCGTCACCCTCCCTTCCCCGCAGATGCGACAGGCGATCTTCACCGCGGAGGTCGGCGACGACCAGTACGGCGAGGACCCGTCGGTCAACCGGCTCCAGGACGAGGTCGCCGGGCTCCTCGGCAAGGAGGCGGCCCTCTTCCTGCCGACCGGCACCATGGCCGACCAGGTCGCGCTTCGCACCCTCAGCCGCCCCGGCGACAGCGTGGTCGTGGCCTGGCAGTCCCACGTGGAGCTGCACGAGACGGGCGGGGCGGCGGCCAACAGCGGGGTGCAGCTGGTGGTGGCGGGGTCGCCCGACCGGCACGGCGTCTTTGACCTGGACGACTTCCTGGCGACGGCGCTCCCCCAGGGGCACATGCTCTATCCACCCACCACGCTGGTCTGGATCGAGAACCCGCACAACCGCGGGGGCGGGGTCGTCTTCCCCCAGGCCGATGTCGAGGCGATCTGCGCCGCGGCCCACGAGCGCGGGATCGCCGCCTTCTGCGACGGGGCGCGCCTGCTCAACGCCGCGGTCGCAACGGATCGCGCAGCGGCCGAGCTGGCGGCTCCTTTCGACCTCGTGAGCCTGGCGCTCTCCAAGGGCCTTGGCTGCCCGGGCGGCTCCATGCTGGCCGGGTCCGCGGCGCTGATCGAGGTCGCCCGCCGCCATCGGCGCATGCTCGGTGGCGCCATGCGCCAGGCCGGCATCCTGGCCGCGGCCGGGCTCTACGCGCTGGCCCACAACGTGGAGCGCCTGGCGGACGATCACGCCAACGCGCGGCTGATCGCCGAGCGGCTGATGGCCAGCCCGGCCTTCCGCCTCGATCCGGCCACGGTCCAGACCAACATCCTGGTCTTCGACCTGGCCGATGCGCCCGGCGCGCCCGACGCCGCCGCCTTCGTGGCCGCCTGCCGCGAGCGCGGCGTCCTCCTCAACGCCTTCGGGCCCCGCACGGTGCGGGCGGTCACCCACCTCGACGTGGATGCCGATGCCTGCCGTCAGGCGGCCGAGATCATGGTGGCGGTCGCCATCGGTCAGTCGGAGGCAGGCTCCAGGCGGAAGTAGACGCCCACGGCCAGGATGTGCCGCCGCGCCGCGCGGTACAGGAGGTTGCCCGGGAACGGCTGCTGGCGCCCGGTCGCGACGATCACGGCGTCACGCTCGGGCCCGTCCGGCAGCCGCGTGGCACGCACGCGCTGCGAGTCGCCGCCACTGCGGCTGATGGTCGCCTGCCCGGCCGCCTCGAGATTCCCGGTCCACGCCACCGCGCCGTTCGGATGCCCCACGTACCAGCGCCCGTCGACGGTGATGAGGCCCAGCAGCAGGGATCGCTGCCGTCTGGTGCGGCGGCCCCGCACCGTCAGGCGGCAGGTGATCCCGATCCCGACCCGGCGCCACCAGGCCGCCACCAGCGGGTCGATCCGGCGCAGCAGCGCGTAGTTGGCGCGGAACACGCCGCGCCACAGGCGGGACGGCGATCGGGGCAATGCCGCGGAGGGATGCATGGGCGCCAAGCCTACGCCGTCCGCGCCGGGTTCCCGATGCTCGCCCTCGGCTCCTGCCCACCGGGTAGGATCGTGTGGTGACCGGACTCCTGCGACGGCTGCTCGCCACCGGCGCTGACCCGCGCGACGACGAGGACACGCGCCTCCGCAAGCTCCTCCTGGTGGTCGCCGCCCTGACCGTCACGCCGCTCGCGTTCCTGTGGGGAGTCATGTACTGGCTGGCGGGGACGCCGATCGCCGCGTCCATCCCCTGGCTCTACGCATGCGTCTCGGCAGGGAGCCTGGCCGTGTTCGCCCGCACGCACAGCTACCGCTGGCTCGCGGTCAGCCAGCTGGCCCCCTATGTGAGCCTCCCCTTCATCCTGATGTGGGTGCTCGGCGGCTTTGTGTCGGGGAGCGGCGTGGCCGCCTGGGCTGCGCTGGGACCCGTCCTCGCGCTCGTCCTTGGCGATCGCGTCCTGGCCCTCCTCCTGGCCGCGGGCTACGTGGCGCTGATGGCGGCCTCCGCGGTCGTCCCGACGCCCATCCTGGACACCGTTCCCGGCTGGCTGCAGCAGCTGCTCTTCGTCATGAACCTGACCGTTGCCCCGCTGCTGGTCTGGCTCCTGATCCGGGTCTTCGCCGGCGGCCGGGAGGGGGCCCTGGCGCAGGTTCGGGGCCTGGTCACGCGGTACCTGGCTCCGGAGGTCGCGGCCACCCTCCTTGCCGACCCGTCGCGGACCGAGCTCGGCGGAGAGCTGGCCCAGGTTACGGTCCTCTTCGCCGATCTGGGCGGGTACTCGACGTATGCGGAGCATCGGGCGCCCTCGGAGGTCGTGGCACTGCTCAACCGCTACTTCGCCACCGCGTTGCCCGCCATCCAGGCGGAGGGCGGGGTCCCCACCCACCTTCCCGGCGATGCGGTGATGGCCGTCTTCGGCGCCCCGCACCCCCAGCCGGACCACGCTGCCCGAGCCTGCCGAGCGGCCCGCGCCATCCTGCACAGCACCGAGCGCCTGGCCCGCGGCTCGCCGCCCGGGCCGCGCTTCCACATCGGCCTCAACTCGGGTCCTGCACTGGTCGGCAACATCGGCAGCGAGGAGTACCGCAACTTCACCGCCATCGGCGACACGGTCAACCTCGCCTCGCGTCTGCAGGGGCTGGCCCGGCCGGGCCAGATCGTCATCGGTCCGCGTACGGCGGAGCTGCTGGGCGAGCACGCAGCGGTCTCGTCCCTGGGCACCGTGCAGGTGAAGGGCAGGGCGGATCCGGTCGAGGCCTTCGCCCTGGGCGAATGACGCGGAGGGGGGACTGGCGCGCCCGGCAGGATTCGAACCCGCGACCTGATGGTCCGAAGCCACCCGCTCTGTCCGCTGAGCTACGGGCGCGCGTTTCACGCTCCAACAGAGCGGAAAACCAGACGAACCATTCTGCCACAGCGCTCGGAAAGCAGAATGGTCGGCCGATTCGTCTTGCATACCGGCGCCGGGCGGACATGCCAAGTGGCAACTTGACAACTTGACAACTTGACAACTCATGTCCATGCTGGCCCTATGAACGCCGTCGTGTACTCGAACGCCCGCAATGAGTTCGCCGACATCTTCGATGCGGCGATTGCTCATGCGCCCACTCGCATCGCCCGACGCCGGTCTGGAGAGGCGGTCCTCATCGGGCGCGACGATCTGCTCGCGCTAACCGAGCCGTTCGCCTTCCACCCTGCCGTCTACTTCGAGCCGAGCACAGTGTCGGTGTGGCTTCCGGAGTTCGAGGTGTGGGGACGAGGCGCCGACTTCGAATCAGCCAAGGAGGACTTGATCGACGAAGTGCGGCAATACATCGAGGAGTACCTGGCCGATGAGCGCGTCCGGATGGCTCCCAACCACCGGCCCCACGTTCCGTGGGTGATGCGTGCCATGCTGCTCGACGATGCGCAGCTCGCGGGCGCCATTTTCTCTGAGCCAAGTCAGTCGCTCTGATTCGCCTTGCCGACCTTCCGCGACCTGAGAACCTACCTCGAGAGGGACGGTTGGGAGGAGGTGCCGAATCTTGCGCGGGGCCGACGCCGGGTTGGCGACCACTGGCGCTACCGGAAGATCCTTGCCGATGGCACCGTCTTGCGCACCAAGGTGTCTCATGCCCTCAACGACGAGATCGGGCCTGACCTCCTCAGCCACATCGTCGGCGGTCAACTGCGAACCACGGTGGAGCACTTCCGCGACATCGTGGCCGGGCGCGCATCCTCACCCGAGCAGCCCACCCAGTCGACCGTCGAGCCCATCCCTGGCTGGCTCGTCACCAGGCTGATCCACACCGTTGGCCTGTCGGAGGATGAGGTACGGCGGCTGTCGCCGGATGAGGCACGCGCACGGTGGGAGCGCTTCACGCTCGGCGAGCGCTAACCGACCGGTCTCGGGCAGTATCTGCGACCTGAGCCCTTGCCGCACCTTGGCACCCTGGGCTGGCTGACGGGACAGCCGAAACTTCGGCGCCAAATGGTTGCGTTCCACGAGGGCAAGCACACCGCGGCCGGGTTTCTGGTCCGAAGCCACCCGCTCTGTCCGCCGAGCTACGGGCGCGCGCTTCACGCTCAAAGAGAGTGGAGAACCAGACAACGCATTGTGGCACAGCGCTCGCGGGGCCGATTCAGTGCACGAACTCTCCGGGCGATTCAGTGGACGCACTTCAGGGCGACTTCGCCGCTCCGTACCAGAAGGCATCCTCACGCGGATACGTGCCGGATGAGCTGCCGTTGACGAGGATCCCATCCCTCGTCACCCAGACGACCCGGTCTCGCGCCAGCTGATTCAGCCCCGTCTCGACCCACGGCTCCGGCACCGGGGGAGTGGCATCGCCTGAGAACGCGAGGCGTGTCCAGGTGGAGCCATCGGTCGAGACCCAGGCTCCTACTGAGGCGCTCCCGGACGGTGCCGCGCCAAGCATCACGATATGAGTGCCGTCGGACGCCAGCACCGGCCAATGCAGCAGGGAGGAACCGGGCTGGCTGCTGATATGCCAGGTGCGGCCGTCGCTCGACCCCCAGGTCGTGAGGGTCGCTGAGAGGTACGCCCCCGTTGGCGTGTTTATGCCGACGGCGAAGAACCCGCCGGCGCCGACCACCAACTTCTCGAGCTCCCCTCCTGGGACCACACTTCCCTCGACCGACGCCGACGCCCACGTGACGCCGTCCGTCGAGGTCCAGGCCGCGGGCCTGCCGGTGCCGGGTATGTAGCCGCCGTTCGTACAGCAGGCGCCTCCCCCGAAGACGTCCGGCTCGCCATCCCGGCCGGCGATGACGAAGCCGCCTCGGTGGGCGACGACGTCGCGCACCATCGCCGGAGCGGTGGGCAGGTTGGCCGCGGTCCAC
>CAYVLM010000158.1:0-5510 GCA_964452225.1 uncultured Steroidobacteraceae bacterium
CCTGCTCTACGTCCACGACGCGATCCAGCCACCGGCGCGCACGCCGCGCGCCGCGGTGGGGGACCGGGTCATCGTCCACCGGCGGCCGTTCCAGGGGCGGAGCGGCGTGCTCGTCGGCATCCTGGACGAGCTGCATGCCACCCCGTCGGGGATCGCCGCCGTCACGGGGCTGGTGCGGATGGAGGACGGTCGCCTGGCACCCATCGCGCTCGCCAACCTGGAGGCGATCGTCTCGCCGGGTCATGACGCCGCCGGGGTGCACGGCTCCTGACGGTGACGGCCGGCGCAACGGCGTCGCTTCCTATACTTCGCGACGTGGACCCATCGCCGCGGGTGGCCACCGCGTCATCCGCCCCCGCGCCCGGATCCGGCGCACGCTCCGGTCGCCTGACGACCAACGCGCCGGCGAGAACGCGTGCCCTGGGCCGTGCTCTCGGGCGCGCGGCGGAGCCGGGCGCCGTCGTGGCGCTGAGCGGACCGCTTGGCGCGGGAAAGACGGTGCTGGCCAAGGGGATCGCGGAGGGGCTGGGCGTGACCAGCGTGGTGAACAGCCCGACCTTCGTCCTGATGAACGAGCACGCCGGCCGGTTGCGCCTGTTCCACGTCGACGCCTACCGCCTCGACGACCCCGAGGAAGCCCTCGAGGCCGGCCTGCTCGACGAGCGCGAGACGGCCGGGGTGACCGTCATCGAGTGGGCCGACCGGCTGGATGGCTGGCTTCCCGCGGAGCGTCTGGAGATCGCCATCGACCCGGACCCGCCGGGTTCCGACCGGCGGACCCTGCGCTGGTCCGCGCACGGAGCCGGGCACGAGCGGCTGGCCGGCGTGCTGGAACGCGGCGCCCGGCGTCCCGGGCGGGCGAGATGATCATCGCCATCGAGAGCGCGTCGACCGACCCGTCCCTGGCGCTCGCCGACCGGGATGGGACACCGCTGGCCGTCGACGGCTGGAGCGGCGGGCACGGGCAGGGGCGCGAGCTCCTTCCGCGCCTGCTGACGCTGATCGAGACGTCCGGGCGGTCGCTGGGCGACGCGAGCGCGGTGGCAATCGGCACCGGTCCGGGATCGTTCACCGGCCTGCGAGTGGGCATGAGCCTGGCCAAGGGGCTGGCGCTCGGGCTCGGATGCCCGATCGTCGGCGTCCCGAGCCTCGTCGCCTGGCTCGACGCGGATCGAGGGTCGCGGGCCGCGCTGGCGCGGGCGGGCGCGCACGAGGCCTTCCTGCTGCTGCGGGGCGACGAGCAGGCGGCGATCATTCCGCGCGACGGACTGCCGCCGGCGGCGCACCACGACCCCGTCTCGGCCCCCGCCGAGCTGGCCGCCGCCTTCGACCTGGCGGGTGCCCGCGCTCCGCTGCGCGCAGCCGTCTCCGTGGCGGCGCTCGCCGTCGTACGCCTCGCCGAGGCGCCGGCCGGCGACGACCTGAAGACCCTCGAGCCAACGTACCTGCGCCTCCCCCGGGGGATGAAGCAGATGGCGACGGAGCCGATCCGATGGCTGTGACCCTGCCGGTCGAGGTGCTGCCCATGGAGCTGGCCGACATCCCGACGGTCCGCGAGATCGAGCGGCTCAGCTTCGCGACTCCCTGGCCGAGCTATGCGTTCGAGCAGGAGCTCACCTCGAACCGGCTGGCCCGGTACGTGGTGGCGCGGTCAGGCCCGATGGCGGTCGGGTTCGGGGGGATCTGGCTGATGGTCGACGAGGCGCACATCACGACCTTCGCCGTTCATCCCGAGTGGCGACGGCAGGGGATCGGCCGGCGGCTGCTGGTGGCGCTGATCGAGCAGGCGCTCGAGCTCTCCGCGGCGCGCATGACGCTGGAGGTGCGCGCGAGCAATGCCGCGGCGCAGCGTCTCTACACCGAGCTCGCCTTCGTCGAGGCCGGGCGCCGCGTGGGCTACTACACCGATGACGGCGAGGACGCCCTGATCATGACCACGCCTCCGCTCCGCTCCCCCCGCATGGCACGGTCGCTGTGGCTCGCGCGCCGCCGGATGGACGGCGCGCCGCCGGAGGGGGACCGGTGAGCGCGCCGCGCATCCTGGCCATCGAGTCGTCGTGCGACGAGACCGGCGTTGCGGTCGTGGTCGGCGGCCGCCGGATCGAGGCGAACCAGGTGGCAAGCCAGGTGGCGCTGCACGCCGCCACCGGCGGGATCGTGCCCGAGGTCGCCGCGCGCCAGCAGCTTCGCTGGATCGTTCCCACCCTGGAGGCGGCGCTGGCCGAGGCGGGCGTGCGCTGGAACGAACTCGACGCGGTGGCGGTCACCTACGGTCCGGGGCTGATCGGCTCCCTGCTCGTGGGCGTCAACGTGGCGAAGGCGCTCGCCGTGGCGCACGGCCTGCCGCTGGTCGGCGTGAACCACATCGAAGGGCACATCTACGCCAACTGGCTGACGGACGTTGCCGAGGGTGATCCGCTCCCCGCGGAGCCGCCGTTCCCGCTGCTCTGCCTCGTCGTCTCCGGCGGGCACACCCAGCTCGTCCTGATGCACGACCACGGTCGCTACACCCTGCTCGGCCAGACGGTCGACGACGCGGCCGGGGAGGCGTTCGACAAGGTCGGCCGGCTGCTCGGGCTTCCCTACCCGGGCGGGCCGGCGATCTCCGCGGCCGCGGACGGGGCCACGGCGGCGACGCGCTTCCCGCGGGCGCGGACGCACGGTCGGTACGACTTCAGCTTCTCCGGCCTCAAGACCGCGGTGCTCAGGGAGGTTGCCGCCTACCGGGATCGCGGTGAGCCGCTGCCGGTCGACGGCATGGCCGCGGCCTTCCAGGAGGCCGTGGTCGACGCCCTCGTCACGAAGACCGTGGCAGCCGCCGACGAGTACGGGGTCGCAGCTGTGGCCGTGGGTGGCGGCGTCGCGGCCAACCGGTCGCTGCGGGCGACCCTGCGCTCGCGGCTGGAGCCCGGCGGGACGCCGCTGCTGGTCCCCCCCGCGGCCTGGTGCACGGACAACGGTGCCATGATCGGAGCCGCGGCCGGGTTCCGGTTCGTCGCCGGCGATCGATCCGGCCCGGCGCTCGAGGCGGTGCCCAACCTTGCCCTGCCGTGGCTCGACGGATGAGCGGTGGTGCCGCGCCCGGTCCGGCCGGCCTGGCTCCACCCACGCCCGGCCAGTTGCGGCGGCTGCTCGCCGCCGAGGGGCTCCGGCCGCGCCGATCGCTCTCGCAGCACTTCCTGACCGACGCGGCAGCGCTCGACGCGATCGTCGCAGCCGCCGAGCTGGTTCCCGGCGAACGGGTCGTGGAGGTGGGGCCCGGGCTGGGAGTCCTGACGCGGCGGCTGCTTGCGGCCGGCACCTCGGTGCTCGCGGTCGAGCTCGACCGGAGGCTGGCCGCCTACCTGCGCCGGGAGCTGGGGAGCATCACGGGCTTCGAGCTGGTCGAGGCCGACGCGCTTGAGCTCCACCCTCGCGAGATCTTTCCCGGCGAGCCGTTCAAGCTCGTGGCGAACATCCCGTATCACATCACCAGCCCCCTGCTGCACGCCTTCCTGGAGGGGGAGCGCCCGCCGGACCTTTCCGTGCTCCTCGTCCAGCGCGAGGTTGCGGAGCGCGTGGCGGCGCCCCCGGGCCGGATGAGCTACCTGTCGGTCTTCGTGCAGAACGTGACGGCGGCATCGATCGTGGCCCGGGTTCCTGCGCGCGCCTTCGAGCCGGCGCCCGAGGTCGACTCCGCGATCCTCGCCCTCCGCCGCCGGGTGGAGCCGGTGGTCGGGCCGGGCCCGGCCCGCGAGCCGTTCTACCGCGTGGTCCAGGCTGCCTTCCGGCAGCGGCGCAAGCAGATCCACAACGGGCTCGCCCGCGAGCTGCCGGTCAGCGCGGACGCGGTCGCCGACGCACTGGTCGCCTGCGCGGTCGATCCCGAGCGGCGGCCGCAGACCCTGGCGGTGGCCGAGTGGGCGTGCCTGGCGCGGGCACTCGCGCCCTCGCTGCCGGTCGACGCGGGCGTTTCTCCGTGAGCTCCGGGATGGGTCTGCGCGTGGCAGCCAATGCCAAGCTGAACCTCTCGCTCTCGATCGTTGGCCGCCGGGCCGTTGGGCTGCACGAGCTCGCCGGGGTGATGGCCCTCGTCGACCTGGCGGACGAGCTGCTCCTGCTCCCGGGTTGCGCCGGGCTCCGGGTCACCGGCACCGCGGATGCCTCCGTCCCGGTCCGACCCGAGGAGAACCTGGCCTGGCGCGGCCTGGCGGCCGGCCTCGGCGCCGAGCCGATCGACTGCTGCCTGACGCTGGAAAAGCGGATCCCCGCGGCGGCCGGCCTCGGCGGCGGCTCATCCGACGCGGCGGCCGCCTGGCGGCTCGGGAGACGCTGGTCCGGAGACGATGAGCCGCCCACCACGGACACGCTCCATCGGCTGGCCGCCATTGGCGCAGACGTGCCGTTCTTCGCGGCGGGGCATCCCCTGGCCCGCGTCGGCGGCATCGGCGAGCACATCGAGGCGGTGACGGCTCCCGCCGGCCTGCCCCGCGGTGTGCTCCTGGTCCACCCGCGGCGACCGCTCTCCACGGCGGCCGTGTTCGCCGAGCTTCGTCGGGGCGAATGGAGCGGCGCGGCGGAGCCCGGCGCCGGCCTTCCCGGGGCAAACGACCTGCTCGCTCCCGCGCTTCGCCTGCGGCCCGAGCTGGCCGACCTGATGGCCCAGGTGCGTGCCGCGGGCCTGGATCCGCACCTGACCGGCAGCGGGCCGACCCTCTTCGCCCTGACCGATGACGACGAGCGTGCGCGCGCCGCTGCGGCGCGCCTGGGGTCGAGGGCGGTGCGCACCACGCTGACCCGCCTGAGCGTCAAACCGGCTAGGATCGAGGTCCTCGAAGCAAGTCTCGAGGAGGAGTCATGACGAGCGGACGCATGCCGGTCCAGACCGATGCCGCACCCGGCGCCATCGGGCCGTACAGCCAGGCGATCGTTGCGGGCGGCTTCGTCTTCACCGCCGGCCAGGTCGGCATCGATCCGCAGACCGGCGAGCTGGCACCGGGCGGGATCGCAGCCCAGGCCGAGCAGGCGATGCACAACCTCGCCGCCATCCTGGATGCGGCCGGGACCTCGCTCGACCGTGTCGTGAAGACGACCATCTTCCTGACGGAGATCGCGCACTTCACCGCCGTCAACGAGATCTACGGGCGGCTCATGCCCCCGCCGCACCCCTCGCGCTCCACGGTCGCCGTCCGCGAGCTGCCGAAGGGCGCCCTGGTCGAGATCGAGTGCATTGCGCTCGACGGCGACGGCTGAGCGAGCGGGAGCGCGAGTTGACCCCCCGGACAGGCGACCGATACCATCGCGGCCTGGTGCCGCCCTCCTCGGAGCCCCGCGTCCCGTGGTAGCCACCGCGGCCGTGATCCTGGCCGCTGGCCAGGGCGTCCGCATGCGCTCGCGGCTGCCCAAGGTGCTGCACCCCCTGGCAGGACGGCCCATGATCGACCACGTCCTCTCGGCGCTGGCCGAGGCCGGGATCGGGCGACCCGTGGTGGTGGTCGGCCACGGGGCGGAGGCGGTGGAGGCGGCCGTCG
>CAYVLM010000159.1:0-5500 GCA_964452225.1 uncultured Steroidobacteraceae bacterium
GTGGCCACAACGCCCGGCGCCACATCGTGGTGCGCTACCTCGCCTTCGACGCGCTCAACGTGGCCTCCCTGGTCGTCCGCATCCCGATCCTGGTGGTGCTGACCGAGTGGGGCGGCATCAACTACCTGATCTCGAACGTGATCGCCATCGGCCTCACCTTCGGCCTGCGCTACTTCGTGGCCGACAACTGGATCTGGGCCGGGCGCGACTGGCGGGACCAGGTCGCGGTGGAGGGCTGGTTCCACTACGACATCCACGGCCTGGCCCGCCTGCGGTCGCGGATCGCCCTGCCCGAGCTGGCCTCCTTCAACGTCGCCTCGCCGGTGGAGCCCGACGTGATCGTCTACCGGCGCTGGTCCCTGGGCGGAAGGCCGCGGGCCCGCATCAGCGTCAACGCCCGCGACGACGTCATCCGCTACCGCGAACAGCCCGGTGCCCTGGGCGTGGCATTCGACGTGCGACCTGGTCCGACGGCGAGCATCGAGGCCAACTGGCTGCTGGCCTGGTCGCATCACGTGCTGTACACCAACGTGGTGGAGCCCTACCTGCGCTTCCTGCTGGTCAGCCGCGGGGTGGTGCTGCTCCACGCCGCCTCGCTGGACACCGATCGCGGAGCGGTGCTCCTCTCGGCACAGACCGACACCGGCAAGACCAGCACCCTGCTCCAGCTGCTGCTCCAGCACCCCTGGGGCTTCCTCGGCGACGACATGGCCCTGGTCCAACCTGACGGCACGGTCCTCTCCTACCCCAAGCCGATGACCCTCTCCGCGCACACCATGGGCGCGGTGAGCAGCGCCACCCTGCCCCTCGCCGACCGGCTCATGCTCGCAATCCGCAGCCGGCTGCACTCGCGCCAGGGTCGCTCCATCGCCCACACCATGAGCCGCTGGCCGATCCCGATCGTGACCATCAATGCCGTCGTCCAGCTCCTGGTCCCGCCGCCCAAGTACCACGTCACCTCGCTCGTCGACTGCGACCTGTCGGAGCCTGCTTCGCTCGATGCGGTGGTCCTCATGGAGCGCGGCGAGCCGGTGTGCGAGGTGCTGGGCACCGAACCCACCCTGGACGAGCTGCTGGCCAACACCGAGGACGCCTACACCTTCCCGCCCTTCGCCTGGTTCTCGCCGTTGCTGCGCTTCGATGGGCGCGACGTGGGCGCGCTGCGGGTTCGCGAACGTGAGCTCCTTGCCCCCGCCGTGGCGAGCGCCCGCCGTGCCCGGCTCCGGGTGCGCGGGCACGAGTGGTCAGAACTGATCCCCGACCTGCTGGAAGGCCACGAGCCGTCCGCCGCGACTGCAACGACCGGTGTCGTTCGGGTCGTTCCGAGCTGACCCCTTCCTCGCCACCGGCGACGGCCTCTTCTCACGATCCATCAACTTCGCAGACGGTGGTCGGAAGCGGAGCCGATGTCTTGGGAGCGTAAAGGGCGGCTTCTCCCGACCCGCCGACGAGGACCCAGTTCTCGGCGACCACGCGCCGAAGCGGTGCGAACCAACTCGGGTCCAGACCCGCCGCGACAGCCGCATTTGGCGTCAGAGGAGGCCCAGAGGCATCGGCGAGTATCAGCGGCCGCTCCGAGGCCATTACCTCGCATGCCTGACGGACCGTCGATTCGCCCGTGAAGCCAGGCAGCTCCAGGGAGAAGGTGTCCACGAAGCGCGCGGCGTGACGCCTTCCAGTCACGACCAGCATGGGTGCGCTCCGACCCCAGATGAAGAGTGGGCGAGACGGGTCCTGATGCTCGAGGGAGGAGGCCAACGAAAGCACATCCTGCGAAAGGCCGGCGTTCGAGCCCGCTCGCCACGCAATGGCGTTGACCTGGACGGCGACCACGGTGGACACCGCAACGAGGACGGTCAGCAGAGCGGCGGATGCCCGAATGGCTCGCCGCTGAAAGGCACGTGCCATCTGCTCCGTACCGATGGCGGCCAGTGGCAGCGCGGTTACGATCAGCGGCAGATAGTAGTGCGTCGTTGGTGAACGCTGGATCGAGGAGATCGTCAGCGCAAGGGCCAGAGCCGCCGCGACGAACGCTCGCCAGGGCACGTCCTGCGCCCGCCTCAGGAGAAGCAAGCCGAGGGAGGGTGCCAGTATCCCAGCCATGATCACCAGGTATCCATACCGAACGAGCGGTGCAACATTCGGGCACGGCCACGCGCCTGCACTTGCGAGCGGACACTGAACCAGGGCATAGGCGCGCGAGAAGTCGACGACCTGGTGCCAGAGATCGCCGAATGCATGAACGATGACGAAGTAGCCAACGATCCCTACCGAAACCACCGTCAGGCCGGCCGCGAAGGCAAGGAGCCGCATGACACGCCGCACCTCCCCTTTGGAGACCGCGGCGAGGCCGGCGGCGACAACCAGCGGCACACTCAGGAGGCTCGAGCCGATGGCGAGGACGCTCAGTCTGCCCACCGCAGCAGATGCCACCGGACCCTCAGCGCGCTCGGCAAGGAGCCAGGCTGCCAGGCCAATCGAGAACGCAAAAGGCTCGGACAGCCCTCCGCCATCGCTGAAGGCGGGGGCCGAAAAGACAGCTGTTGCGACGAGCGCTGTCACGAACCCGACGCCGGGTCGGACTCGACGCGCCTCGAGCAGGAAGTAGGTGGCCAGGCCGATCGAGGCGGCCGCCATCGTGCTGAGCAAGCGAACTCCGGTGGCCATGCCAACCCCCGACCAGTCACCGAACGCGGCGGCGAGCCCGCTGAAGAGGATCCAGATCGGCGGCTTGGCCACGTAGATGTCGCGATAGGGCACCATCCCGCCGAGCCAGTCACGTCCCACCATCGCATAGATGGATGCGTCAACCTGCAGCGGCTGGCGCCAAGGCTCGAGCACTACGGCGATGCTGGCCACGCCCACCATGGTCAGCACCAGAAATACGCCTCTCGTTGACCACGGGGATCCCGTCGGTTCTGGCAAGCCGGGCCTCTGCCCCATTGCCTCAGGCCGGGCCGGCGCCGTCATTGCGTGCCGCATGACCGCAGGAGCAGCACCTGGGTCGGATCCCAGTATTCCTGGCACCAGCCAGCATCCACGGCGGGTCCCCGAGCGAGCGTCGCGTCGGGCTTCAGGAGGATCGCCTCAACGCCGTACTGCGCGACGAGCTCCTGCCAGCCGGGATCCGCGTCACGGATCGCCGTGTAGTCGTCCAGGATCCGCTGCGAGTACATGTCGCTCCGGCCGTCCACGAACACCCGCCCGCCCGATCCGTACATGCGGCTTATGACATAACCCCCCCAGCCATACTCGGCGAATACGCGGGCATTCGGGTCCACCTGGAGGAGCCGGTCCACCGCGGCGACCGGGAAGCGCTGGGCGATCTGCCCGTCGATCTCGGCTGCGAGGTCCCGCGGCACGGCGAACGCGAACGTGCCGCCCACCACCAGGAGCGCCGCGCCGATCTCGAGGACGCGGCGGCCGAGAGCGCGGGAGGGGCCCCACCTTGGCGTGCGCGGCGCCACCAGCCGGTCCTCCAGACCAAGCGCCAGCGTGGGCAGGCCGAAGACGGCCGCAATGGGGATGTTGCGCTCGGCCGCCAACCCCATGGCTATCCCCACCCACGAGAGCATCACCAGCCAGCCGGGCGTCCGTCGGCCGGCGTTGAGGCCAACGAGGATGATGATCGCCAGGAAGGCCCAGTGCGCCGGCTCGTGGAAGCTGGGCGACTGCCACTCGGCGATGTTCGCCAGGCCCCAGTTGCCGGGCTGGATGTAGCGCAGCGGGTACAGGAGGCCAATGGGTCCGGCGGGGGTGACCATGGATGCGGCGACGGCCCCCGCGGTGGCAGCCGTCACCCAACGCCAGGCCGGCGCCATGGGCGTCCTGCCGAGCAGGGTGAACAGCAGGTAGACGCCCACCACCCCAAGGCCAATCACGTAGACGCCGTGGAGGTTTGCCCACAGGATGAAGAACCCGATCAGCCAGAGCGCTCGTCGCGGGTGATCCGGGCGGAGCTCCGCGAGGACCCAGAGCAGGATCGCGAGCAGCAGCCAGCTCTCTGCCTGGGGGCGGAGGGTCAGGTACGGAAGGATGGCCAGCGCAGCCAGGGCGGCCGGTCCGATGAACGCCACGGCCCGAACACCGCACCTGCTCAGCATGGCTGCCTGCACGGCCACGATCGCGGCCGGGATCAGCCCGAACACGAACAGGGCGGCGACCTGCCCTAACCCGCTGATGAGCCAGTAGATCAGCACCTCGCTCAGCCATTCATGGGGCGTCCAGGGCTGCCCGTTCCACGTGAAGCTGAAGGGGTCAGCGGACGGCACGTGCCCGGTCTGGACGATGAGCTGGCCGGTGGTGATGTGCCAGAAGTAGTCGGGATCCTGGATTCCCTTGGTGACAGTGATGGCGACCAGGACCCCGCCCAGTGCGCACACCAAGATGGCGAAGGGCGACGGCATCCAGCGCAGGATGTGCGCCGCCGAGGCTCGGTTCACGGGGCTGCTCGACATCGGCTAGTCGGTGCGCTCAGGCACCGGCATCGGTCGAAGGTACCAGCGCCGCACCTCGAGCAGCGGCATGTAGAGGTAGTAGGGCAGCCAGTAGGGGCTCATGGCCAGGCTCGCCCAGCCCAGACGGCCGCGCCAGGTCAGGATCACCCCCAGCACGAAGCCGATGGGGATCCAGATCACGCCGATGAGCCGATCCGGCCCGACCTCGCCGTGGATTCCGACCTGCGTCGCAGGCGTCTGCACCAGCCGGGCGATCCACTCCAGGCCCCAGCCCACGCCGAGCATGAGGGCGGTGTGGACCACGATGAGCCCCACCGCCGGCCAGCGGAGGTCCGGCCGCTTCCAGAGGAGCCACGCCGCCACCGGGATCATCAGCGGCCGCGGGACGAGGAGCGTGAGGGCCAGGAAGCCGACGCCGGCGGCACGGCTGCCGCGCAGGGCATAGACCGCCAGGAGCAGGACCAGGATCATCAGGTTTCCGGTCGCGAAGTCGTACCAGAACGGCCAGCTGAGGAGGACCACGAGCGCCATCCGCCGGTCCGGCAGGGCCAGGGCGCCCAGCACGTGCAGGATGCGCCACACCGTGGGCCCCAGCCAGCTGATGGGGACGAAGATCCAGGCCGCCACCGGGGACCAGCGGAAGGACTCGCCCGCCACCGCGAACGCGTACGGGTTCTCGCCGGCGCTGATCCGGTGTGCCGCTGTTACGAAGAGCCCGAAGTCAAACGGGGCCGGGTACGCGAACAGCTCGATCAGGGTGAACGTCGTGTAGAAGACGTTGGCCAGCACCAGGGCGAGCAAGGGCGCGGCGATGTACAGGGGCGGCAAGCCCCGCGGGCCGGGTCTCCGGAGAGTGGCGGCGAGCCGTTCCATGGGCGCCGGAATGGTGGCACACCATCGCCGGCCCACCGGGTCATGGGCCGCATGTCCCATGGAGAGGAGGGGCGGCTCAGCTATCGTTCCCACCATGCCACGGCGAACCTCGCCCCTGGAGCTGGCCTCGCAACGCCGTCGCCCGCCGAGCGTGCGCGGCCAGCTGCGCC
>CAYVLM010000160.1:0-5497 GCA_964452225.1 uncultured Steroidobacteraceae bacterium
TCGGCGACAACTTCGACGGTCGCCTCCGCGAGCCGCTCGTGCTGCCCGCGCGGCTGCCAAACCTCCTGGTCAACGGGTCGAGCGGCATCGCGGTGGGCATGGCCACCAACATCCCTCCGCACAACCTCGGCGAGATCTGCGAAGCGGTCATCGGCCTGATCGACAACCCGGACATCAGCGTGGACGACCTGTGCGAGGTCGTCCACGGCCCTGACTTCCCCACCGGCGGCACCATCTTCCGCTACGAGGAGGTCCGCAACTCCGTCACCGGCGAGCGGGAGCGGCAGGACGCGATCCGCCACATGTACGCCACCGGCCGCGGCCGGGTGATCATCCGCGGCCAGGTCGCGTTCGAGGAGATCCGCAACAACCGGATGGCGATCGTCATCACCGAGCTGCCGTACCAGGTCAACAAGACCACCCTCATCGAGAAGATGGCGGAGATGGTCAGCGCCAAGAAGATCACCGACGTCAGCGACATTCGCGACGAAAGCGACAGGAACGGGATGCGGATCGTCGTCGAGGTGAAGCGCGACGGCAGCCCGCACACGGTCATGCAGCAGCTCTTCAAGCACACCGCGCTCCAGACCAGCTTCAGCGCCAACATGCTGGCCCTCGTCGACGGGCAGCCCGTGACCCTGGGCCTGAAGCGGATGCTCGAGCACTACATCAGCTACCGCCGCGACGTGATCCGCCGGCGCACCGAGTTCGACCTCGCCCGGGCGCAGGAGCGCGCCCACATCCTCGAGGGCCTCAAGATCGCCCTCGACCACCTCGACGAGGTGATCGCCACCATCCGCGCGGCGGCCGACGTGGAAGCGGCGCGCACCGCCCTCATCTCGCGCTTCTCGCTTTCCGAGGCGCAGGCGAACGCCATCCTCGAGATGCAGCTGCGCCGCCTGGCGGCCCTCGAGCGCAAGAAGATCGAGGACGAGTACGAGTCGGTGATCCGGCTCATCGCCGAGCTCGAGGACCTGCTCGCCAACCCGCGGAAGATCCTGACCGTCATCAAGGACGAGCTCACCGCGCTGCAGACGAAGTTCGGCGACGAGCGGAAGACCCGCATCAAGGCCGATGCCAACCGCGAGCTGACCGACGAGGACCTGATCGCGTCCGAGGACGTGGTGGTGACCCTGAGCCAGCGCGGCTACGTCAAGCGCCAGCAGATCGGGACCTTCCGCAGCCAGCGCCGCGGCGGTCGCGGGAAGCTGGCGATGCTCACCCGCGAGGAGGATGCCGTCCGCCACCTGCTGGTGGCGAACACCCACGACAACATCCTCTTCTTCACGAACCGCGGACGGGTCTTCATCACCAAGGTGCACACGCTGCCCGAGGCGACGCGCCAGGCGAAGGGGCTGCCGATCATCAACCTGCCGGGCGTCCAGGTCGTCTCCGGCGAGTACGTCAGCGCCATCATCACCCTGCCCCGCTTCGAGCCCGACCACTACATGGTCATGGCCACCAGCCGCGGGATGATCAAGAAGACCTCCCTGGGCGAGTACGCCAAGATCCGGTCGAACGGGCTCATCGCCATCAACCTGCTCGACGGCGACGAGCTGCGCTGGGTCGGCCTCACCGACGGCGAGAGCGACATCATCCTGGCCACCCGCAAGGGGCAGGCGGCCCGCTTCCACGAGAACGAGGTCCGGCCGATGGGCCGCGACACGCGGGGCGTGACCGGCATCCGGCTGCACCCGGGTGACGAGGTGATCGGGATGGCCGTGGTCGATCCCGACCAGGAGCTCCTGGTGGTGACCGAGCAGGGCTACGGCAAGCGGACCCCGTTCAGCGAGTTCCCCGTGAAGCATCGGGCCACCGGCGGGGTGATCGCGAACTCGCTGAACCGCGAGACCGGCGACGTGGCCGCCATCCGGATGGTGGGCCGCGAGGACGAGGAGATGATGCTGATCACCGAGGAGGGGACCATCCTCCGCACGGTGGTCGCCAGCGTGAATCGCTACCGGCGCGCCAGCCGCGGTGTGACGGTGATGAAGCCGACAGCCGGCGACCGGATCGTCTCGATCGCCGTCTTCGTGGACGACCGCTCGCAGGAGTCGGAGCCGGACGGGCCCGAAGCGGAGGCGTGACCCGGTAGAATCGGGCGGCGAGACCAGGCGGAGGAGGTCCACGTGTACGCCGACGAGTTCAGCATCTACGCCGGCAACGCAAACCCGGGACTGGCGAAGGATATCTGCCGGTACCTGAAGACCCGGACGGGCAACGTGGAGGTCTTCCAGTTCGCGAACGAGAACATCTTCGTTCGCGTGCGCGACAACGTCCGCGAGCAGGACGTCTTCCTGGTCCAGCCGACCTGCCGTCCCGTCAACCAGTCGGTGATGGAGCTGCTGATCATGATCGACGCCTTCAAGCGCGCGTCGGCGGGCCGGATCACCGCGGTGATTCCGTACTACAGCTACGGCCGCTCCGACAAGAAGGACCAGCCGCGGGTCCCGATCACTGCGCGGCTCATCGCCGACATGCTCACCGTGGCGGGCGCCGATCGCGTCCTCACCATGGACCTGCACCAGGGCCAGATTCAGGGCTTCTTCTCGATCCCCGTCGACGAGCTCACGGCGGTCGACATCCTGGCTCGCTGGGTTAAGGAGCAGGCGATCGACGACATGGTCATCGTGAGCGAGCTGGGCTTCGCCAAGAAGGCGCGGAACTTCGCCGAGAAGCTCGGCGCGCCGCTGGCGATCGTCGAGAAGCGGCGGGTCGGCAACGAGGACAAGACCGAGCTGATGAACATCATCGGCGAGGTCGAGGGTAAGAACGCGGTGATCATCGACGACGAGATCGACACCGCCGGGTCGCTGATGGAGGCGGTGCATGCCCTGGTCGACCACGGGGCGCGCGAGATCTACTCCCTGGCCACCCACGGCGTCTTCTCCAAGCCGGCCCTGGAGCGGATCATGGCCTCACCCATCACCAGGGTGGTGGTGACCGACACCGTCCCGCTGCCACCGGACGCCGACCGTTCGCGGATCACCGTCCTCTCGGTGGCGCCCCTCTTCGGCGAGGCGATCCGGCGCATCCACCGCGGCGAGAGCGTCGGGGCGCTCTTCAGCTCCGAAGTGCAGCTCGTCGAGGAGATGACCTTCTGGGATGCGCACGCCCAGGACGATGACGTGGACGCGCCCTTTCCGATCGCGGTAGAGAACTAGACCCCCAACTCCCGCCCTGGCCGGCGGAAGGGCGGCATCGGTTCCCCGACGTATACTCGCTCTCCCGATGATGAAGTTCCTCAACCGGCTGGTGGACTCCAACGAGCGCGAGGTCCGCCGGCTGGAGCCCCTGGTTGAAGAGATCAACGCGCTCGACGAGGAGTACCGCGCCCTCAGCGACGAGGAGCTGCGCGCCAAGACCACGGAGTTCCGCGAGCACCTGGCCGAGCGGCTCGGCGACCTGCTGCTGCCGATAGAGCAGCGCGGCGCCAGCAACCCTGAGCCCGACGGCGAGGCGCCCGGGATCGTGGGCGAGCTCGCCGACTGGGAGGAGGACTCCGAGCTGACGGCTCGCGATCCCGCTCGCATCGCGGAGCGTCGCAAGGAGCAGCGCAAGCGCGAGCTGAAGCAGATCAACGAGGTGCTCGAGGAGATCCTGCCGGAGGCGTTCGCGGCGGTTCGTGAGGCGATGGACCGCGCGCTCGGCAAGCGCCATTACGACGTCCAGATGATCGGCGGAATCGTCCTCCACCGCGGGCAGATCGCCGAGATGAAGACCGGCGAGGGCAAGACCTTCGTGGCGCCGCTGGCCGCATATCTCAACGGCCTCACCGGCCGCGGCGTGCACGTGGTGACGGTCAACGACTACCTGGCCAAGCGCGACGCCCAGTGGATCGGATCGGTCTTCCACCGCCTGGGCATGAGCGTCGGCAGCATCCAGCACGAAGTCGCGTACGTCTTCGACCCGACCTACCCTGCCACTGACGAGCGCCTCCAGGACCTGCGCCCGGTGACCCGCGCCGAGGCCTACGCGGCCGATGTCACCTACGGCACCAACAACGAGTTCGGGTTCGACTACCTGCGCGACAACCTGGTGGTCGATCTGCGCGAGCGGGTGCAGCGCGGCCACTTCTTCAGCGTCGTCGACGAGGTCGACAACATCCTCATCGACGAGGCGCGCACGCCTCTCATCATCTCCGGCACTGCCCAGGAGACGGCGGACAAGTACATCCAGTTCGCCCGCATCGTCCCCCGCCTCAAGGCGGAGGAGGACTACATCCTCGACGAGAAGTTCAAGCAGGTCGCCATCACCGAGGCCGGCACCGACAAGATGGAGCGCTGGCTCGGCGTCGAGAACATGTTCGACAACGACTTCAGCCTGGCGCGCCACCTCGAGCAGGCGCTGAAGGCCGAGGTCCTTTACCACCGCGACCGCGACTACGTCGTCAAGGACGGCGAGGTGATCATCGTCGACGAGTTCACCGGTCGCCTCATGCCGGGCCGGCGCTGGAGCGAGGGCCTGCACCAGGCGATCGAGGCCAAGGAGGGGGTCAAGATCCAGAGCGAGTCGCAGACCCTGGCCACGATCACCTTCCAGAACTACTTCCGCATGTACGACAAGCTCGCCGGGATGACCGGCACTGCCGAGACCGAGGCGGAGGAGTTCAGCAAGATCTACGGCCTCGAGGTCGTGGTGATCCCGACCAACCGCCCGATGATCCGCGACGACGTCGCCGACCTGGTCTTCCGCAACCAGAAGGGCAAGTGGAACGCGGTGGCCGACGAGATCGCCGAGGAGCACGAGCACGGACGCCCGGTCCTGGTTGGCACGGTGAGCGTCGAGGTCAGCGAGATGCTCTCCGAGATGCTCAAGCGCCGCGGCATCAAGCACAACGTGCTGAACGCGAAGTTCCACGAGCGCGAGGCTGAGATCGTGGCGCAGGCCGGGCGCTCCGGGTCGGTGACCATCGCGACCAACATGGCCGGGCGCGGCACCGACATCATCCTCGGCGGCAACCCGGAGATGCTGGCCGCCGAGATCCTGCACAAGCGCGGCTCCTCGATCATCGAGGCGACCCCGGAGGAGTACCGGGCCGCCCTCGACGAGGCCGAGCGGGTGTGCGCCGAGGATCGCGAGAAGGTCCTCGCGGCGGGCGGGCTCCACATCGTCGGCACCGAGCGGCACGAGGCACGCCGCATCGACAACCAGCTCCGTGGCCGATCCGGCCGCCAGGGCGACCCGGGAAGCAGCCGCTTCTACCTCTCGCTCGAGGACGACCTAATGCGCCGCTTCGCGAGCGATCGGGTGAGCAGCATCATGGGCCGCCTGGGCTTTGACGACGAGACTGCCCTGGAGTCGGGCATGGTGAGCCGCACCATCGAGGGCGCCCAGACGCGCGTCGAGGGATTCAACTTCGACACCCGCAAGCACGTCGTCGAGTACGACGACGTCATCAACCGCCAGCGGGAGACGATCTACCACGAGCGGGAGCGCATCCTGCGTGCGGCGAGCCTGTCGACCACGATCCTGGCCATGCTCGGCGAGGAGCTGA
>CAYVLM010000161.1:0-4156 GCA_964452225.1 uncultured Steroidobacteraceae bacterium
CGGGCGATCGACGTGGCCTGCGGCACCGGCCGCCTGACCGAGGCCCTGGCGCACGCCGCCGGCCCCGGCGGCGAGGTCGTGGGGGTCGACATCGCCCGGGAGATGCTGCGTCGAGCCCGCGCCTGGTCGCGGCGTCGCCACGCCGGTGCACCGGGCGGGTACGAGATGCCGACCTACCGTGAGGCAGACGCCCTGTCGCTGCCCTTCGCCGATGGCGCCTTCGACGCGGCCGCGATCGGCTTCGGCCTGCGGAACATGCCCGACTACACCGCCGCCCTGCGGGAGATGGCCCGCGTGGTGCGCCCCGGCGGTCGCGTCGTCGTGCTCGAGATCGCGGTGCCGCGGGGCCGGCTGGCGCGTGTCATCTTCGCGTGGTGGTTCCGTCGAGCCATTCCGGTCCTGGGCCGGATCGCGGGACGACGATCCGCGTACCGCTACCTGCCGGCGAGCCTGCTCGAGTACCCCGAACCGGCGGCGATCGGCGAGCTTATGCGCTCGGTGGGCCTCGTCGACGTGGGCTGGCGGCGGCTCGCCTCCCAGATGGCGACGCTGCACGTCGGCCGGGTGCCGGGGTGAGCTGAGGGTGGCCGGCAGCATGGAGCCGCTCCGGGTCGCGATCTTCGGCGAGTCATACCTGCCGTACCTGTCCGGGGTGACCGTGGCCACCGAGGCACTGGCACGCGGCCTGGGTGCAGCGGGCCAGCGGGTGATGCTGGTGGCTCCGCGTCCGGCGCGGGCCGCGGGAGAGTCGAGCGCGGGTGCCATCGGGCCCGATCCCGTGTACGGCTGGCTTCCTTCGTACCAGGGGCCCCCGCCCGCTCCGCCGGACTACCGGATGCCGTGGCCGGTGCCATCCGCGGCGGTGCGGAGGGCTCGAGGCTTCCGCCCCCACGTGGTCCATGCCCAGTCGCCGTTCGTCTCCGGGCTCATGGCCCGCCGCGTCGCTCGCAGCGTGGGCGCGCCGCTGGTCTTCACCCACCACACCCGGTTTGCCGACTACCGGCACTACCTCGGGCCGCTCGCTGCGCCCGGCGCCGCCGGGGTTGCTGCCTACCTGCGGGCGTTCTGGACGGGCTGTGATGCGGTGGTGGCGCCGTCGGGCGACCTCGCAGACGAGATCGAGGCTGCGCTTCGGGACCGGCGCCGTGGGAAGCGGCCGATCGTCCGGGCGATCCCCACCGGGCTCGAGCTCGCGGCCCTGCGATCGCTGACCCCGATCGACCCGCGTCTCGAGGCGGGGTGGCCGTCCGACTCGATCGTGGCGGTCTCCGTCGGGCGGCTGGCCCGGGAGAAGAACGTGGAGGTGCTCCTCGAGGCCGTGGCGGCGGCGGCGCGGTACGTTGGCTCCCTCCGTCTCCTGCTCGTGGGCGACGGCCCTCTCCGCGGGCGGGTCGAGCAACGCGCCCGCGGGGCTGACCTCGCCGGCCGGGTCCACCTGGCCGGCCGCCTCCCGCGCCTCGAGGCGCTGGCCCTGGCGGCCGGCGCCAGCTGCTTCTGTTTTGCATCGCTGACCGAGACCCAGGGCCTGGTGCTGGCGGAGGCGCTGGCGCTGGGCCTGCCGGTGGTCGCGCTCGACGGCCCGGGAGTGGCCGACACGGTTCGAGACGGCGTCGACGGCACCGTCGTCGGCGCCGGCCCGGGGGCGGGAGACAGGCTGGCCGGAGCCCTGGTCGAGGTGGCCGCCGACGCCGGGCTTCGCGCAGCGCGCTCGCGGGCCGCGCTGGAGGGATCGGAGCGTTTCGCCATGGGCGCCCGGATCGGGGAGATGCTCGACCTCTACCGGACCCTTCTCGCGTCGGGCCAGCGCCGACGCTGACCGGCTTGCAGGGGGGTGCCGGCCGCGTACAATGCGGCCATGCGCGTGAGTCTCACGGCCCGCCTCGTTTCCCGTCCAGCCATCGACTTCGGCACCGGCCGGAACGGGCGCGGGCGGGCGCGTCTGGGGCTCACCTCCGGGACCGCGACCTACTACCACCACCGCCGCCAGCCCACGGTCACCGCCCTCCGCTCGCTGACCAGCGGCTTCCGCTTCCCGGCGGTCGGCCGCGTCGGACTGGTCGGAACGCGCCGGTCCGTTCCGCCGCTCGGGCTTCCGCGCGCGCACCGCGGCTGACGCGGGCGTGGCCCCGCTGAGGCACGCGCGCGCCACGTCGGCCGGAGGGGTCGTGCATCGCCCCCTCGATCACCGAACCGAGATCGTCCTCGTGCATCGGCGCAGCCCGCGGCTCTGGGCCCTGCCGAAGGGGACCCCGGATGCCGGGGAGTCGATCCTGGAGACCGCGCTGCGCGAGGTGCGGGAGGAGACGGGGATCGAGGTCGAGGCGGAGGAGCCGCTCGGCGCGATCACCTACTTCTTCGTTCGCGAGGGAACGCGGTTCCACAAGACGGTGCACTTCTTCCTGATGCGCCCGGTGGGCGGCAGCACCGACCGCCATGACCACGAGTTCGACGAGGCGCGCTGGTTCCAGATCGAGGAGGCGCTCGAGATCATGACCTACCCCACCGAGCGCGAGGTCGTGGAACGTGCCGCCGGCCACCTCGCCGGACGAGCCACGGCGGGGGAGGTGGGGTCGTGAGCGAACCGGCGAGCGGGGTGCTGCATCGGACACCGCTCTTCGAGGTCCACCGGGCGGCCGGCGCCCGGATGGTGCCCTTCGCCGGATGGGAGATGCCGGTCCAGTACCGATCGATCCTGGACGAGCACCGCACCGTCCGCGGAGCCGTCGGCCTCTTCGACCTCTCGCACATGGGGGAGCTCTTCGTCTCCGGTCCGCAGGGCCTCGACTTCCTGCGCTTCGCAGTCGTCACCGACCCGAAGGTGCTCGCCCCCGGCCAGGCGCAGTACTCGATGATGTGCACCGCCGATGGCGGGATCGTCGACGATCTGATCATCTACCACGTCGACGGCGGCTACCTGGTGGTCTGCAACGCGGCGAACCGCGAGGCCGATGTCGCCCACCTGGGCGGCCTGCTGCGGGAGTCGGGGATGGATGCCACCCTGGAGGATCGGAGCGACCGGACCGCGCTCGTTGCGCCTCAGGGCCCCCGGGCAGCCGAGCTGCTCGCCACCCTCACGGACGCGGACCTCGCCGCCCTGGCGTACTACCATGCCGTGCGGGGCACGGTGGCCGGGATTGCCTGCCTCATCGCGCGGACCGGCTACACGGGCGAGGACGGGTTCGAGCTTCTCTGCGATCCGGCCGATGCCGAAGCGCTGTGGCAGGCGGTCTTCGACGCAGGGCAGCCATTCGGGCTGAAGCCGTGCGGGCTCGGCAGCCGCGACACGCTGCGTCTCGAGGCGGGAATGCCGCTCTATGGCAACGAGCTCGACCGTGAGCACAATCCCTACGAGGCGAACATGGGGCGCCTCGTGAAGCTCGAGAAGGGCGAGTTCCACGGTGGCGCCGCGCTGGCCGCGATCGACAAGCGGGGGCCCACGCGCCGGCTGGTGGGCCTCGCGATGCGCGACAACGCCATCGCCCGCCACGGCTACCCCGTACGCGTGGATGGCTCGGAGGGGGGTGTCGTGACCAGCGGCACCGCCTCACCGACGCTGGGGATGCCCATCGCCATGGCCTACCTGCCGGCGCAGGCGGCACGGGTGGGCGGTGAGGTCGAGGTCGTCGTCCGCGACCGCCCGTACCGGGCCGAGCAGGTAAAGTTGCCCTTCTACAGGAGGCCGCGCTGAGCGGCGTTGGCCGGTGGCGGGAGATCCGCCGGCGAGCGCCATCGGCCCGAGGTCGCGACGCAGCGAGGAGCAGGTGAATCGGTGAGTTATCCCCCAGAGCTCCGCTACACGAAGGAGCACGAGTGGGTGCGGGTCGAGGGCACGGCGGCAACCATTGGCATCACCAGCTTTGCCGCCGACGAGCTCGGTGACATCGTCTTCGTCGAGCTGCCCGAGGTCGGCGCGGTCCTCAAGCAGTTCGCCGGGTTCGGCGTCGTGGAGAGCGTCAAGGCGGTGAGCGACCTGTACGCGCCGGTTTCCGGCACCATCACCGCCGTCAACGAGCGCCTCCGCGAGGAGCCGGAGCTGCTCAACAGCGACGCCTTTGGCAATGGCTGGATCGCGACCGTCGAGCTTGTCGACCCCGACGAGCTCGACTACATCATCCCCGCCAACGACGACGCCATCCGCGCCATCCGCCTGCTGAGC
>CAYVLM010000161.1:4166-5452 GCA_964452225.1 uncultured Steroidobacteraceae bacterium
CCAGCTCGCCTCGTCATGGGGTACAGCCCACACACCCAGGCCGACCGGGCCGCGATGCTGGCCGCCATCGGCGCCGCGGACGTCGACGAGCTGTTTGCCGACATCCCGTCCGCGGTTCGCGCGCGCTCGTTCGCCGTTCCCGACGCGCTTTCCGAGCAGGAGGTCCGCTCGGAGCTCGAGCGGCTCGCCGGCCGCAACCGGCTCCCGAAGGTCAGCTTCCTTGGGGCGGGCGCCTACCGCCACCTGGTCCCGGCGGTCGTCAGCGAGGTGATCGGACGAAGCGAGTTCTCGACCGCCTACACCCCCTACCAGCCGGAGGTGTCCCAGGGCACGCTCCAGAGCATCTACGAGTTCCAGTCGCTCATCTGCGAGCTCACCGGGATGGAGGTGGCGACCGCCAGCCACTACGACGGTGCCACCGCGACCGCCGAGGCGGCCCTGATGGCCTGCCGCCTGACGCACCGCGAGGCGGTGGCGGTCTCGAGCGCAGTGAACCCGGAGGTCCGGCGGGTCCTGGCCACGTACTGCTCCGGGCCAGGGATCGATGTGGTGGAGGTGCCGGCGGACCTCGCGCCGGACGGGTCGGGCCTGACGCCGGTTGCCGAGGCCGGGAGGGTGCTGGACGACCGGATCGCGTGCCTGATCGTGCAGCAGCCGAACCTGTTCGGTGGCGTGGAGCCGATGGGGTCGCTCGCCGACGCGGCGCACGCGACCGGCGCACTCCTGGTCGCGATGGTCGAGCCGACCTCGCTGGCCATCCTCGCCCCGCCCGGGAGCTACGGGGCGGACATCGTCACGGCCGAGGGGCAGCCGCTCGGCATCCCGCTCTCGTTCGGAGGACCCTACGTGGGCCTCATGGCGGCACCCATGGCGTCGGTCCGCCAGATGCCCGGACGCCTGGTTGGCGCCACGCGCGATGGCTCGGGGCGGCTCGGGTACGTCCTGACTCTGCAGGCGCGCGAGCAGCACATCCGCCGCGAGAAGGCGGCAAGCAACATCTGCACCAACCAGGCGCTCTGCGCGCTGGCCGCGACCGCGTACCTCTCGGCGGTGGGCCCCGGCGGCCTGCGCGAGGTCGCGGAGCTGTCCATGACGCAGGCGCGCCACCTGGTCTCCACGCTCGAGGGCCGCGGGCTGGCGCGTCGCCGGTTCGTCGCGCCGTACTTCGCCGAGGTGGCGGTGGAGCTGCCCGATGCCGCCCGCCGCCACGCGGCGCTGGCCGAGCGCGGGATCGTGGCCGGCCTGGTGCTCGAGCCCGCCTTCCCCGCGCTCCGAGACTGCCTGCT
>CAYVLM010000162.1:0-5429 GCA_964452225.1 uncultured Steroidobacteraceae bacterium
GAGGAACGAGCCGGCATCGACGATCCCGCCGATCACCGTGTGCATGTCGTACGAGCGCTGCGGCGAGTCGGGGATCAGCGCGTCGAGCGTTGCGCCATCCACCGCGGGCGGCTTCCACTCCCCCGCCGTCGGCGCGAGCTCCACGTTGTTCTGCGGCAGGTAGCCGACCAGCTGCCTGGCGAGCTCCATGGCCTGCGGCTCTCCGGGCGCCAGGAAATGGGCGACGCCGCTCGTCTCGTTGTGGACCCGGGCGCCGCCCAGTCCCTCGAAGTCGATCTCCTCGTGGGTCACGGTCTTCACCACGTTCGGGCCGGTCACGAACATGTAGCTCGCCCCGTCGGTCATCAGCGTGAAGTCCGTGATCGCCGGCGAGTAGACGGCCCCGCCGGCACACGGACCGAGGATGATGGAGATCTGCGGAACCACGCCGCTGGCCAGGGTGTTGCGCAGGAAGATCTCCGCGTACCCCCCGAGGCTCACGACGCCTTCCTGGATCCGCGCCCCGCCGGAGTCCGACAGACCGATGATGGGCGCTCCCGCCTCCATCGCCAGATCCATGACCTTGCAGATCTTCTCCGCGTGCGCTTCGGACAGCGAGCCGCCGAAGACGGTGAAGTCCTGCGCGTAGACAAAGACGAGCCGTCCGCCGATCCGTCCGTACCCGGTGACCACCCCGTCGCCGAGATATCGCTCCGCGTCGAGGCCAAAGTCGCTGGTTCGGTGGGTCACGAGCGCATCGAGCTCCGCGAAGGTTGCCTCGTCGAGGAGCAGATCGATCCGCTCCCGGGCGGTGAGCTTGCCACGCGCGTGCTGCTGCTCGATGCGGCGCTCGCCGCCACCCAGGAGCGCCTCGGCCCGCAGCTCGGCGAGGCGCGCTAGCTTGTCCGCTGTCGACACGGGATCAGATCTCCGAGTATCGATGGTGGGCCCAGCAGGGATCGAACCTGCGACCAGCCGGTTATGAGCCGGATGCTCTCACCACTGAGCTATGGGCCCGCGGGCGTTCCGGTGGACAAGTCCGAGTATAGGCGGTCGTCTTTGCACAAAGACGGCGCGCCATCGGCACGTTGTGGATAACCCGGATGGACCTGTCCACACGGCACCGGTATCATCGGCCGCACCGCAGCCGCGGCCTTCTCCCGCCAGCCGAGCCACGCGTAGGTGTTGCGTTGACCAAGGTCATTGCCATAGCGAACCAGAAGGGCGGTGTCGGAAAGACGACGACCGCCATCAATCTCGCGGGAGCCCTCGCAGAGATCGGCTACCGGGTCCTGTGCATCGACATGGATCCGCAGGCCAACCTCACGGTCGGCCTCGGGATCTCGCTCTCCGACGTGCGCCTCTCGATGGGTGACGTGCTCTCCGAGGACAGGACGCCCCTCGAGGAGATCGTTCGTCCCACGGAGATGGCCGGGCTCTCGGTCGCGCCCTCGACCCTGGAGCTGGCCAGCACCGAGGTCGAGCTCTTCACCGCCATCGGACGGGAGATGGTGCTCCGCGACGGACTGGCCGGCTGGGCCGAGAGCAGCTTCGACGTGATCATCGTCGACTGCCCGCCGACCCTGGGGCTGCTCACGATCAATGGCCTCGTCGCGGCGAACAGGGTCATCATCCCGGTGCAGACGCAGTACTACGCCATCAAGGGCCTGACCGCGCTCATCAAGGTGATCAACACCATCAAGCTGAAGCTGAACCACGACCTCGAGATCCTCGGCCTGCTGGCGACCTTCTTCGACGGGCGGACCGTCCTCGCCCGGGAGATGCTCGAGAACCTCCGCGAGCTCGGTGATCACCGCGTCTTCAACACCATGATCAAGAACACGGTGAAGCTCGGCGAGGCGCCGCTGACCGGGAAGCCGGTGACCGAGTACGCAACCAACTCGTCCGCGGCCCAGGCCTTCCGCGACCTCGCCCGAGAGGTGGTGGAGCTTGGCTAGCAAGCGACCTGCCTTCCGGGAGAACATCCACCGGCTCTTCGACGAGGCCATCGCGACCGACCTCGGGCCGGGCGTCGTCTCGCTCATCGAGTCGCGGGCCACCCGCGCCCAGATCCGGGAGATCGACGTCGAACGGATCCTCCCCAACCCCGCCCAGCCTCGCCTCTCCTACGAGGAGGACTCGCTCACGGAGCTGGCGGCCAGCATCCGCGAGCACGGGGTCCTGCAGCCGATCCTGGTTCGGCCGGTCGGAAACAAGTTCGAGCTGATCGCCGGCGAGCGTCGCTGGCGCGCGTCGCGCCTCGCCGAGCGCTCCTCGATCCCTGCCATCGTCGTCGAGTTCGACGAGGAGACGGCGCTCGAGGTGTCGATCATCGAGAACCTCCAGCGCGAGGACGTCACGCCGCTGGAGGAGGCGGCCATGTACCGCAGGATGACGGACCTCGGCTACTCGGTGCGCCAGCTCGCCACGAAGATCGGCAAGGACAAGGGCTACGTCGAGAACCGGCTCCGCCTGGCCGATGCCCCACCCGAGATCCGCGACCTGGTGTCCGTGCGCAAGGACACGCTCAGCCATGCGTACGAGCTGATGCGGGTCACGGACGACCGGGTGCGGAGGCGACTCGCCAAGCGGGTCGCCGCGGGTGAGCTGACACTGGCCAAGCTGCGGGCGATCACCGGTGGCGAGGTCCCCGACGGGGAACAGCCGGTCCGGACAACCCGCCGACGCGCGCGTACCACGGCGGGCGCGGTGGCGGCCGCCCGCCAGGCCGACGACGCCCTCCTCGACACCAAGGCCAGGCTGGCCTCTGCGGTCGACGAGCTCGTGGAGCTGCTCCGTCACCCCGACGTCATCGAGCAGATCCCCGACGTCAACCGCGCCAACCTGGCCAAGTACCTGACGATCACCCGGCTCAAGCTGGAAAACGCCATCGCGATCCTGCGCGTCGGCCTGGGCGAGTAGCCGCGAGCCTGCCGGCTACGGGGTGTAGGACATCACCTCGCGCTGGTCCACCAGGAAGTCGATGAGCCACCGCCGCGCATCCGGGTCGACCCGGCGGAGTCCGGCAACCGCCTTGGGGAGCTCGAAGATCGGCGCGGCCAGCTGCCCGGCCGTGTCGATCCCGACAACGTGGTCGGGACCCCCTCCGACGAGGAGGACGCGCTGGAAGCCGCGAGCGTCCAGGCGGGCCACCTTCGCGAAGGCGCCGATGGCGGTGCCGACGCCCTTCCGCTTGGCGAAGTCCACGAAGAGATCCTTCGCCCAGCGGTCGATCTGCTCGTCCGACTGGGCGCTCACCATTTCGCGGTAGGGCTTCTCTTCAACGGTCGCGTTGCTCATGCGCCGATGATAGCCGAGCGGCCGCCCGGCGAGCCCGCGCAGCCGGTTGCGCGGGGCGCCGTCGGGCCTCCTCGGTCCCCTGCTATCCTCGCGGCGTGATCAACCGCGCCACCGACCCGCGGACCTCCGACCGGATCGCCTACGAGCTGCTGCGCACGGCGGCAGGCTCCGACGTCCCGCAGGTCATCGGCGTCGCCACCTTCGCCCGGGGCCAGTCCACGGTCGAGGCGGAAGAAGCGGTTGCGGTCGCGGTTCGCGAGCTCCTTGCTCGTCCGTTCGTCGACCGGGTCCAGGCGGATGAGCGACCCCGCGGCTACCGCCGGAGCGGTCGGGGCCAGGTGGACCTGCTCGTCCCGGGGATGGCCGAGCACTTCATCGCCCGCATGCGCGGCCTCTGGCTCAGCTACCCGGACGGCTCGGTGGTCACCGCCCGCGAGACGGCGCCCACCGCCAATGTCCCCGGCCCCGTGGTTCCCGTGCCCGATGCCGTCGAGAGCGCCCCGGCGATCGTGGACCCCGCCATCCGCCGTGCCACCCTCGTGACCAGCGAGGAGACCGCCGGCGGGCCGCCCCTGGTCCGTGACCACGCGCCGCTGGCCGGAACCCGGGGTCGCGGACAGGTGGCCACCCATCGTACGGACTGCGGCTGGATCTGCTGACGAACGCAGATCTTTCCAGAACTCCTCAAGTTTATGGACGATCCCCGGTCCCGCCCGGCCCGGTGGTCGACTTGGGTAGAATCGGACCCGTGAGCAGACGATTCATCATCGTCCCGGTCGGCATCGTGGCGGTCGCCGCCATCTACTGGTTCCTGAGCGGGGACATGGCCGGCACCACCCTGCTCGGGATCTTCGGCATCGCCGTGGCGGTCTACGGCGCCATCCTGCTGCCGTCGGTGAACGACGTCGGTCCCACGGCACCGGTCGATCCCGACTGGGAGCCCGGCCAGCACCGCGACTGACCCCCCCTCTCCGCGTCCGGCCGCGATGCCGCCCGCATGCACGACGATGCCGGGGTCTCTGTGGCTGCCCTAGCGGTTGCCCGCTAACACAGAGCCCCGGCTCACCAGTACTAACGGGCCAGGGACCCTTCTGTTAGTGCCGTGGCCGGACGCTCAGCGGATGCCGGTGTCGTATCGCACCGTGATCGGAGAGGCGGACGCCCCGGGCTCGAGCCGGAGGTCGACCGGCTGGGCCGTGCCAATCAGCCCGGCGACTGGCTGCGGGACGATCCGGTAGGAGCCGGGCGGCAGATCCATCCGGAAGCCGCCATCGGCCCCGGATCGGACCTCGGCGACCTGGCGCCCGTCCCCGTCCTCAATGACCAGCAGTGCCCCGGAGACCGGGCGGTCCGCGCAGGCCGAGGCCGGAGGGTAGCGCTCGACCGGGCAGACAGGACCGGCCGTGACCCGACCGGTGAGCACGCTGACCGAGGCGCCGGGGGCGGGCGAGCCGGCGGCGGGCGAGCCGGCAGTCGGCGTGACGCAGCCCGCCACGACGCAGGCGAGGACCACGAGGAGCGCCTGTCGCAGCATTCGAGGGGACACTACCCCCCATGACGCCCCGCGGCGCTCACCGGTTCCGTTCCCCGGGGCCTCCCGGACCGATGCCGCCTCCTGCGACGGCATCGGTCGTCACAGTCGCTCCGCGGCCAGGTGATCGAGAGCCCGGGCAAGCGCGGCCTCGGCGGCCGGCGTGAGCCGGTCCTCGAGGATGGGAATGTACAGCTCCTCCTCCGAGAGATGCGTCTTGAGGAGCAGGTGCAGCCTCAGCAGGACGCGCCTCAGCGTGAGGACGGCCGCGCGGTCGGCGTGGGAGGCCTGGTCCTCGATGAAGGCGCCGAGGTCGGCAACCAGCCGGCGGATCTGCTCGTGCTCGCTGGCCATTGGCACCGTGGGCCATCGGGCGGCGAGGAGCCGCTCGAGCGTTGGGTGGGCGGCTGCCTCGACGGCCTCCATGTGCGGGATGAGCTGGGTCGTGAGCCCAATGTGCACCTCGCGCAGCTGGGGCAGCTTCTCCACGATGCGGGCGCTGTCGAGGCAGTCGCTGTTGAGGCAGTCAGCCAGGTCGTTCAGCTGGTTCACGTAGCCCCACAGACGATCGTGGTGCTCGTGCGAGATCTTCGTCAGTGGCTGCATGATCCGCTACCTC
>CAYVLM010000163.1:0-5397 GCA_964452225.1 uncultured Steroidobacteraceae bacterium
CGCGGCCACGAACCGCAGCGAGGTCTGGGCGGAGGGCCCATCGCGGCTGGCACGCGTCCTTTCCGTGCTGGCCTTCGGCGATCTGGTGAGCGTCTACCTGGCGATCCTCTACCAGACCGACCCAACCCCGGTTACACTGCTCGCAATGCTGAAGGAGCGGCTCGCCAGGACGACGGACTGACGGGCGCCACACGAAGATGGCGCCGGCTCGATCCGGCGCCTGGAGGGCAGGCACTGTGCAATCGAGCATCATGGCGAAGGTCGAGAAGGCGATGCGCTATGCGCACGAGCCGGACCGCGTGAAGCTCCAACGATTCGAGGCCACCTTTGCCAGTGACCACGGCGTCCATCGCATCAGCCTGGACAACGACCGCTGGACCTGCGACTGCCACCTCTTCGAATCCGCCGGAGGCTGCGCGCACACCCTCGCCGCACAGAAGATGCTCGACCCAATGCTGAGCGAATCGGCCCGCGAGACCCCGCTCTACAGCCACGTCGAGGTGGAGGAAGTCTCGACCCCGGCTTAGCGCCCGGTCGATCGCGCCGTAGCACCGCAGCCCGCCGGCACCCGCCGGCGGGCGGTTTGCTACCATCGCAGGCGGTTACCAACCGAAGACCGCGTCGGGTGCCGCCGCCGAAAGGCCGGCGGGTAAATGGCGAAGCCGGTGCAAGGCCGGCGCTGTCCCGCAACTGTATCCGTGCTCGCCGTCGGCAGGCGGTGAGCCGGGAGCCAGGTCGCCCAGCCGCGACGCGATGTCACGACCCTCGAGTGAAAGGGCACGGCATCAGCAATGGCTCGCATTTCCCGGTTCAGGCGACTCAGCCTCGCCATCCTCTCCTTCGTCGTGTCCTGCCTGCTCCTCGCGGCATGCGGCACGCAGCAGTCGGCGACCTTCTCGTCGATCGGAGCGGCGCTCTCGCCGCCGCCGACCACCTCCATGCCGGAGCCCGCCGCGGCCACGCCGAGCCTCTTCCCGCTGACCCTCACCGACGACGCCGGCCGCCGGATCACCCTTGCCGCCGCCCCGGAGCGGGTCGTCAGCCTGGCGCCGTCCAACACGGAGATCGTGTGCGCCGTCGGGGCCTGCGGCTCCCTGGTCGGAGTCACCGACTTCGATGACTACCCGCCGAGCGTCGCCTCCGTCCCGAAGGTCGTGGTGCAGGCCCAGGTCGACCCCGAGAAGGTGGTCGCCGCGCGGCCGGACCTCGTGCTCGCCGCCGGCAACGGCCTCACGCCCGACTCGGTGATCGGCCAGCTCACCGGCCTGGGTCTGCGGGTCCTGACCCTCTACCCGCGCGACCTTGACGCGGTGTACGCGGATATCGAGCTGGTGGGACGGGCCCTCGGCCGCGAGCCGCAGGCGGGTGCCCTGGTGTCCGCCATGCAGGGTCGGGTCGCGGCGGTGCAGGCGGCGGTCGCCGGCGCCGCGCGACCACGCACCTTCTACGAGGTGAGCGTCTACGGCGGGATCATCTACACCGCCGGGAAGGACTCCTTCCTCGCCTCGCTGATCGGCCTGGCCGGGGGCGACCCGATCACCGGAGACCCGTCGTCGACCGCCATTGGCCTCGAGCAGCTGGTGGCCGCCGATCCGCAGCTCATCCTCCTCGGCGACGCGAGCTACGACGCCTGGCTGGCCGATCCGGCCTCCGCCCTCAGCGTGGTCGGCGCGCGGCCCGGCTGGGAAGGGATGGCCGCCGTCCGTGACGGCAGGGTGGTGCCGTACACCGCCGACGTGGTCACCACCCGGCCCGGACCGCGGATCGTGGACGGGCTCGAGGCGCTGGCCCGGGCCATCCATCCCGAGCGTTTCAGCGGGGGCCGGCCGTGAGCGCGGAGCCAATGCGGGCCACCGCGGCCGCGGCGCCACGCGCACTGGTCGGCGGTCCCAGCCTGACCCGCGCCGGCTGGGTGCTCGGCGGCGGCCTCGCGGCGCTCATCGCGGTGGGCCTGGTCGCGGTGCTCATGGGCAGCGTGGGGATCAGCCTGGGCGACACCGTGGCGATCATCGGCCACAGGCTCATTGGCGTCCCGGCAACTGTCACCTGGAGCCCGCAGGCTCAGACGATCGTGCTCGAGCTTCGCCTGCCCCGGGTGCTCACCGCGATGCTGGTCGGAGGCGGCCTGGCCATGGCTGGGACGGCGTTCCAGGCACTGCTCCGCAACCCCCTCGCGGATCCCTACATCATCGGCACCGCGGCCGGCGCCTCGCTCGGCGCCGTCGGGATCTTGGTCGTGCCAACGCTGGTTCCCTCGCTCGCGGTCCTCGCCGCCGGAAGCTGGCTGGGCATCGGTGCGCTCCAGGTCGCCGCCTTCACCGGTGGCCTGGCCACGGTCCTCGTCGTCTACACCGTGGCGCGTGGAGCCCGTGGTGGCGCGGTGACCCTGCTCCTGACCGGCTACGCCGTCTCGTCGCTCCTCGCCGCGGGCGTCGCCCTCCTGATGTACCTCTCCGGCAACCGGCTCGGGGCCATCTTCGCGTGGCTCATGGGCTCGCTGGCGGTCGCGAGCTGGCGGAACCTGGCCCTCGCCGCGCCAATCGTCGTCGCCAGCGGGTTCCTCCTCCTGGCCCGATGGCGGCGCCTCAACGTCCTGCTCCTCGGCGACCTGCCGGCCGCCCACCTGGGCGTGGACGTCGGGCGCGAGCGGTTCATCCTCACCGTCCTGGCCAGCCTGTCGACCTCCGCGGTAGTGGCCATCTCGGGCACCATCGGCTTCGTTGGCCTGGTGGTGCCGCACCTGCTGCGCCTGGCGATCGGCCCGGACCACCGCCTCCTCCTGCCGGCCAGCGGCGTCTATGGCGCGGTGCTGCTTGCCCTGGCCGACCTGGGCGCTCGCCTGGCGGGCGGCATCCCGGTGGGGATCGTCACCGCGCTGGTCGGTGCGCCGTTCTTCATCTGGCTGCTCGTGCGGGCCCGCGGCACCGGCCGGGTGGCCCCGTGACGGCCCCCGCGGTTCGGCCGGAGGGACTCGACGGGGTGGCGGCTCCCGCCGGATGGCCCGTGGTGGCAACCGGGCTGCGGTTCAGCTACCCGGGGCGCGGGCCGGTCCTCGACGGCGTGGACCTCGCGGTTGGGCCGGGCGAGCTTGTTGCGCTGCTCGGGACAAACGGCAGCGGGAAGACGACCCTCCTGCACCTCGTGTCGGGCACCCTGCGCCCCGACGCCGGGAGCATCACGCTCTTCGGTCGGTCGCTCGGTGACTGGCGACGCCTCGAGGTCGCCCGTCGCGTCGCGGTGCTGCCGCAGACCCTGGACCTCCCCGCCGGGTTCCGGGTCGGCGAGCTGGTCGCCATGGGCCGGCTGCCCCATGCGCGGTCGCGATTCGGCACGACCGACGCGGACGCCATGGCCGTGGAGCGGGCGCTCCGCGACGCCGATGCGCTCGACCTCGCCGCCCGGCCGGTCGCCGAGCTCTCGGGGGGAGAGCGGCAGCGGGCGGGGATTGCGATGGCCCTGGCCCAGGAGCCCTCGCTCCTGCTCCTCGACGAGCCGGCCATCCACCTCGACCTCGCCCACCAGCTCTGGCTCCTGGAGATGATCGACCGCCTGCGCATGCGGCGCGGGATGGCGGTCGTAGCCGTTCTCCACGACCTGGCGATGGCCTCGGCCTGCCCGCGCATCGCCGTCCTGGACGGCGGACGCATTGCGGCCGACGGCGCTCCCGACCGGGTGCTGCATCCGGACCTGGTGCGCCGTGTCTTCGGCGTCCCGGTCGAGGCCTGGCGGTCGGCCGACGGGGCGCGCCGCCTGGGTGTGGTTCTCCCGATCGGCGCTGACGGCCCGCGTGGGAGCCGGGGCTAGGGCTGCGCCGGATCCTCCGCCTCGTCGTCCACGGAGAGGTCGTACGACTCGCTGCCGTCGGGGCGCAGCGAGCGGCGGACGTGGATGTGGGGGTGCGTCTCGTCGGAGACCTGCTGCTTCTCCACGCGGACCATGGTCGACTCGTTGACGTGGGCGAGCCGTTCGGCGTCCGGGAGGGCGACGTTCGGCACCTCGCTCCACAGGAAGTAGTTGAGGAAGACGTTGAGGACCGCGATGACGGGGATCCCGAACAGCGCGCCCCACAGCCCGGCAACCTGCGCGCCCACCAGCAGGCCGACGAGGACGAGGATCGGCGGCATCCCCAGTGCGCCCTGCATCAGGCGCGGCTGCAGCCAGTTGACGACGATCGTCTGGACGACCACCAGGATGATCGCGATGGGGATGAACCAGGCCGATCCGTAGACCCAGGCGGCCACGATCGGCGGGATCAGCGACAGGGGCGGACCGAAGAACGGGATGAACATGGCGAGCGCCGAGAGCGTCGCCACCAGGAAGACGTAGGGCAGCCCGAAGATGGCCCAGACCACCACGACCAGCACCGCCTGCACCACCATGAGCACCAGCTGGGCTCGGAGGAAGCCGCCAAAGGCGCGGGCCACGGTGCGCTCGAAGATCTCCAGCTCGTCCTTGTAGCGCTTGGGGACGCCCCGGTTCACCCGGCTCAGGATCCGCTCGCTGTCCATCACCATGTAGAGCGACAGGATCAGGATCAGGATGAAGGAGCCGATGGCGCCTATCGTCGCGCCGGCGATCGCCTGCGCCTGGGTCAGGATCGGGCCGGCGACGCTTCCAAGGCTGTTGCGCAGGTCATCGAAGAGCTTGACGAGGTCGATCCCGAACCGGCCCAGGTCGAGGGACGTCTGCCAGCCGCTCAGGGTTGCCTGGATGCGGACGGCGGTCTGCGGGAAGTTGTCGGTGAGCTGGCGCACCTGATCGGTGATGGCCGTCACCAGGCCGAAGACCAGGGCGCCGAGCGCCACGAGCGCCACCAGGTACGCGAGCGAGGCGGCCAGACCGCGCGGCAGGCCGGCGGCGGCGAGCCCCCGCACGATGGGGGACATCACGAACGCGAGCAGCCAGGCCAGGAAGAGGATGAGCAGGATCGAGCTGAACCCCGCGAGGAAGGTCGCAACCTGCTGGAGGAGGAGGACGGCGAAGACCCCGCTGCCGAGGATCAGGAAGGCGAGCAGCCAGCGCCGCTCTCGAGGGCCGATCGCTGACTCGACGGTGGGCGGGAGCACGGGCGACCCTCAGCGCCCGCGAGGCCCGATGCCCACCGCGGCCCGCACCTCGGCCATGGTGGCCTCGAGGATCGGGCGCACCTTGGCCACGCCCGCGGCGAGGACCTTCTCGACGTGGTCCGGGCTGGCCGCCAGCTCGCGGCGCCTCTCGCGCATGGGGCGGAAGAACTCGATGACCCGCTCGGCGAGGAGCTGCCCCAGAGTCCTCCTTCCGCTTTGGTTGCTGCTAAAGATAGTTTTTGATCTGATCATCTCGGGACCCGCATCCGCGCCGCCCAGTCTTCGCGCAGCTTCTCGCGCAGCACCTTGCCGCGGTCGTTCTTTGGCAAAT
>CAYVLM010000164.1:0-5390 GCA_964452225.1 uncultured Steroidobacteraceae bacterium
GTCGGGGTGGAACCCGCCCTCGGGCCCGACGAGGATGGTGCCCGGCGGCGGGGTCTGCCCCAGGCGGAGGCCGTCTCCCGCCCGCGCGGCGAGCACCGTGACCCCCGGCCCCGCCAGCGCCTCCATGGGTTGCGGCTCGTCCACGCGGGGAACGGCTCCCCGCTCGGACTGCTCGGCCGCCTCCCGGGCGATGATCCGAAGGCGCTGAAGCCGCGTCGCTGACAGCCGCCGCGCGACGCAGCGACGGGTGACCATCAGGCGAAAGCGGACGACGCCCAGCTCGGTGCCCTGGCGCACGACCGTCTCGAGCCCGTCTCCCTTGATGAGCGCCTGCCCGATGGTGAGCCGATGGCGCGGCTCTCCACCCCCGTCACCGCGCTCCACGATCGTCAGCCGCTCACCGTCGCCGCCGAGCCGGCATCGGACCTGGCTGCCCTGGCCATCGAGGAGCACGAGCTCATCCCCCTCACGCAGGCGCAGCACCCGTGTGACCTGGTGGGCCAGCTCCGCGGGGAGCGGGAGGCTGCCGTCCGCTCCCGCCACGAGGCGTGAGGGGTCCACGAAGAAGCGGTGGACGGTCATGCGGGCAGGACCAGGCGCAGCGTCGCCCATTCGCCGTCGTCGAGCCGCTCGCCGGGAGCGAGGCCCGCGCGGGCCATCGCGGCCAGGACCTCGTCCGCCCGCGGGGCGATGATCCCGGAGGCCAGCAGCGTGCCCGCCGGCTCCAGGTGCTCGACGATCGGCTCGGCGAGCTCCACGAGCAGGGCCGCCACCAGGTTCGCCACGATGAGCGGGAAGCGGCCCGGATCGTCCTTCGGGGCCGCGGACCGGGCGCCGAGGGTGCCCCGCCGGGCGCGGAGACGCCCGTCGAGGCCGTTCGTGGCGGCGTTGGCCTCCGTGGCGGCGACGGCCACCGGATCGGTGTCCAGTGCCACGACGCGCTCGACGCCGAGCCGCAGCCCCGCGAGCCCCAGGATCCCCGATCCCGAGCCGAGATCGAGCATCCGGGCCGGCATCGGATCGAGCCGCTGGAGCAGGGCCAGGCAGCTCCGGGTGGTGGGGTGCAGGCCCGTGCCGAAGGCCATCCCCGGGTCGAGCCGCACGGCGACCTCGCCGGGGGCGAGCGGCTCCTCCAGCCAGCCGGGGACGATCACCACCCGTCCGATCCGCTGCGGAACGTACCCCGCCTTCCAGGCCTCGCTCCAGTCCACGTCGTCGACCGGCGTCACCCGCAGGGCGCCGACGGGCCGCAGCCCAAACGCCTGGAGATGCCAGAGCGCCCGTTCCGTCGCATCGATGCCTGCCTCGGCAGCCTCGTCGTCGGGGATGTGGACCGTCACCAGGTACGGGGCGGACGGATCCTCGTGAACCGCGAGCTCGTCGTTCGGGTCGCGGCGCAGCCGGGTGGGCTGTACGGCGGCTCCCCGCCCGAGCCGGCCGAAGATCTCCGAGACCGCCTCGACCGCCTCGACATTGGCCTCGACGGTGAGCTCAAGCCAGCGCATGCGCCGCCTCAGTCGAAGAGCGTGCGCAGGCGATCGACGATGCTCGGTCCGCCCTTGGGCAGGACCGCCGGGCCACCTGCCTCGTCCAGCTCGTGGAGCAGCTCTCGCTGGCGCTTGGAGAGCTTCGACGGCACCACCACGGTGACGATCGCATGGAGATCGCCCCGGCCGGATCCCCGCAGCCGCGGGACACCCTTGCCGCGCAGCAGGATCTCGCGCCCGCTCTGCGTCCCTGCGGGAAGCGGCACCTCCTCGCTGCCCTCGACGGTCGGGACGGTGAGCGTCGAGCCAAGCGCCGCCTGGGCAAACGTCACGGGCAGCTCGACGTACAGCTCGGAACCGCGACGCACGAGCTGCGGATGGTCGCGGACGGAGACGACGACGTAGAGGTCACCCGGCGGACCTCCGCGGGGTCCGGCCTCGCCCTGGCCGTCGATCGCGATGCGCTGGCCGGCGTCGATGCCTGCCGGGACCTTGACCTGGAGGACGCGCTCCTCGCGGACCCGGCCGTCCCCGCGGCAGACGTGGCAGGGGCTGGCGATGATCCGGCCTTCGCCACCGCACCGGGGACAGGTGACGATGTTCACCATCTGGCCGAGGATGGTCTGGGCCACCCGTCGCCGCTCGCCGGTCCCGTTGCACTCGGGGCAGGTCTCGGGCTCCGTGCCCGGCTCGCCGCCGCTCCCGCCGCAGGTCGAGCAGCGAACGAGCGTCGGGAAGCGGATCTCCTTGGTGACCCCGAAGACCGCCTCGCCGAACTCGACCGTCAGGTCATAGCGGAGGTCCGCGCCGGCCTGGACCCGCCGTCTGCCCCGCCCCCCGGCGGTGGCACCGCCGAAGAACGCGTCGAAGATGTCCCCGAACGGCCCGAACCCGCCGCCGAAGCCCTCGAACCCGCCCGCGCTGGCGCTGTCCACGCCGGCGTGCCCGAACATGTCGTACGCCTGCCGCCGCTGGCGATCCGAGAGCACGCGGTAGGCCTCGTTGAGCTCCTTGAAGCGCTCCTCGGCGCCCGCGCTCGTGTCGACGTCCGGGTGATGGCGCTGGGCGGCGCGCCGAAACGCGCGCTTGATCTCCTCGTCGGAGGCGCCCCGCTCGACACCGAGCACCTCGTAGTAGTCGCGCTTGATCGCCATGGCCGCAGGATTATACCGATTGGCACTCAGCGAGCTGGAGTGCCAGCCGATGCGGGCGCCCGATCACTCGTGGCGCGGCGGCGTCCCCGGGCCGCTGGCCGGCTCGAGCGGCGGGAAGGCGGCCTCGTGCATCTGCTGGTACCGGCGGCTGCTGCTGATGGTGAAGGCCACCTGGACCGCGATGGCCGCGACGAAGACCACCGCACCACCGACGACCGGGACCGTGGACTCCATCGGCAGGTTCCACACCTGGTCGACGGCGATCGCAGCGAGGACCGCCGCCACCATGGCGTTGACGAACCCGATCGTTGCCGGGGTGGTGATGAAGCCGTGGAAGAAGCCGGATCCATGCTCCACGATCCCGTACGAGCGGGCGATCCCGGCCGGGTCATCGGTCCAGCCGGACGTGAAGTACGGCTCGAGGTCAGGCTCCATCTCCACGTAGGCGTGACGCAGCCGGTTCATGGCGTAGACCCAGCGCAGGTCCTCGTTGTTGACCTCCACCAGCCGCACGAAGGTCGTCCCGCCCACGACCAGCACGACCGGGAGGATCAGGACCGCGAACAGCACGAAGCCCGATGAGAAGCTCGTCGCCTGTGCCACGAGCGCCAGCGCGACCACGGCGCCCGAGAGGACGGTGAGGAACATCCCGGCGCGGCTGAACGATTCGTTCCACGACAGCGAACGGGTGGCGAGCATGGACCAGTGCTCGGTGGCCAGGATCTGGAGCCGCTGCGAGCGGCGGCTGGCATCCTCGGTGTCGCCCGCCTCTCCATGGGCGAGGCCGTGTGGTGACGGCCCGCTCGGCATCGCTTCCATCGCGCCCTCTCATGCTCGGTTGAGACGCGAGTCTGCCCCAGTCGCGGGGGTTCCTGTCAAGGTCTGGCAGTACAGCCCGCGTACCATCATGCACACCGTTGAACGACCCGACGCCCATCTCCGCCGACCACGCGCGCCGCTTCCTGGTGCGACGCCACCTCCTGGCCCCGCCGCGCTCCCTGCCGGCGGAGCCGGAGTCCGTCCTCCGCGTGGTGCGGCGCCTTGGCCTCCTGCAGTTCGATCCGCTCGAGGTTCCCGGCGCGCGCAGCCACGATCTGGTGCTCCACGCGCGCATCGCCGGCTACCGGCGGGCCTGGTGCGACCGATGGCTGTACGGGCCGCCCGACGCGCCACGGGACCGGAGGCTCATTGAGCTCTACAACAAGAGCCTCAACATCCTGCCCATCGGCGAGCTCCCCTACTACGCGCACGGGTGGGACCGATTCGACGAGGAGTATCGCGAGGAGATCCTGCGCGACCAGGCGCCCGTGGCCGACGCCATCCTGGCACGCATCACGGCCGACGGTCCCCTCTCGACGGCGGCGTTCCGCGAGCACAACCACGCGATCGACTGGTGGTGGGCACCGACCCGCGCATCGCGGGCGGTGATGGAGGCGCTTTTCGTGACGGGCCGGCTGGGCATCGCCCGCCGGGAGGGGAGCCGGCGCTACTACGACCTGATCGAGCGGCTCGTTCCCGCGGCGCTCCTCGGACAGCGGGCACCGGCGGATGACGCCACCCGCCATCGGCTCCTAAGCCGCTACCGAGCGGTGGGGCTGCTCGGCAGCGTCCTTCCCGGAGAGATCGCGCTGGGGACGGCCAAGGCGCCCGAGCGGTCACGCCATCTCGCCGGCATGGTCGATGACGGCACCCTGCTGCCGGTCGCGGTCGAGGGCCTTCGCCACGTTCGCTACCTCCTGGCCGACGAGGCCCCGACCCTGGCGGCGGCGGAGCGCGCGACGGACAGCGGCGGACCGCCATCGGTCACCTTCCTGGCGCCGCTGGATCCCCTCGTCTGGGACCGGCGCCTCCTCCGGGAGCTCTTCGGCTTCGAGTACACCTGGGAGGTGTACGTCCCCGCCGCCCGGCGACGTCACGGCTACTACGTGCTGCCGGTCCTGTTCGGCGACCGGATCGTGGGCCGCGTCGAGCCCCGCTACGAGCGGGCGGAGCGCGCGCTTCGGATCATCGGGGTCTGGTTCGAGCCGGGGTTCGAGCCACTGGCGGAGCCCGGGTTCCTGCCCGCGCTCCGGGCGGCGCTCATCGACTATCGCGCCTTCGTTGGGGCGCGCCGGGTCACCTGGCCACGCACCCGCCCGGGTCGCGACCTGGCGGGCGCGCTGCGACGCTCCGAGCCCTAGGCGGACGGCGCCGGGCCGCCCTGCCCCGGAAGCTCGAGCGTCACGCCGCCATCGAACGTCTCGGTCCAGGTGCCGCTCAGGATGCCAGGCGTCGAACCGGAGTCGAACCGGATCGTGAAGGTCCCACCCCCCTGGTCCTCGCACAGCGGCGGCGAGCTGCCGTCGCGCGAGCTTGGGTAGACGACGATCCGCTTGGTGGCCACGAAGGTGCCGGTCCCCCATCCGGGGAAGGTCACCTGCGAGGTGACTGTCGGGTCGGCGACGGTGAACACGTTCGCGTAGTTGATCCCGCCGCAGCTCATCTTGGCCGCCGGCACGCGGCTCTCGATCCAGGTGGAGGTGTAGCTGGCGCTCAGCCCGTCGTCCGCGAGCAGGGTCCCGTCAAGGTGCCCGCGCAGGCCGTCTGCCACGGTGCTGAGCGGCGGCAGCGTCGTGGGCCGCTTGTCGGTGAACGCGGTCGGGAACCCGTCGGGAAACGCCGCCAGCTGCGTCGGGGTCGGCGCCGGCGTGGGTGCCGGGGTCGCGAACGAGGCGCTCGGAGCGGTCGTGGCGGCCGACGACGAGCCGCA
>CAYVLM010000165.1:0-5356 GCA_964452225.1 uncultured Steroidobacteraceae bacterium
CCTGGACCAGGCGCTGAGGGACGGCAAGCTGTTCAACGGCAACGGCCCGGGGCCGCTGCGCCCGGGAGCGGGCGCCCAGGGATCCGCGTCGGCGCCGAGCAGCGCCAGCTGACCTCCCGGCCTCCCCTGCCAGAGCCGCCCCGGGTCCGGTCCCGGGGCGGCTTCGACCGCGAATTCCTCAGATTCTCACCCCCGGACCGATAGCCACGGCCGGCATGGCTCGAGCACGGCGAGCTCCTCGACGGTCCGCCTGATCCACGCTCGAATCTGGAACCGGACCCACCGCGCAAGGCGCAACGGTAGCGAGCTCGGTGCCTGACGGTCCACGGGTGAGAATCCGGCGCGCTTCCGCCGGCCACCAGGGACCGAGGGCGTGCTACCCGGGGACGAACCGTATCTCGCTCACGTCGGCCACCGGCCGGTACCCGACGACCCCGTAGATGTGGTTCGAGGTCGGGTTGGCGAGGTCCGTGAACAGGAAGCAGAAGCGCCGGCCGGCCTCGAGCTCGTGCTGGCTCACGGCGGCGGTGAGCGCTGATGCGTACCCCCGCCCGCGCAGCTCCGGCGGCGTGTAGACCGGCCCCACCCGGATCCCGTTTGGGGTTGGCCCACTGGTCCCGGCCATCGAGACCGGCGTGCCGCCGTCCTCCCAGAGCCACATCGTGCGCGACCCGGTCTGTCGCCAGCGGTCCACGACGGCCAGCACCTCCTCCAGCGTGTCCTCCTCGTCCAGCGCCTCCGCGCCGAAGGCCACCATCCAGCGTGCGATGCGCTCCCGGTCCGATGCCGTCGCCCGGCGCATGGCGCCGGGCACCCCGCGCGGTGCCACGACCTCCCTCAGCTCGAAGATGCGCTCCGCGCGGTTCACGCGCCACGCGACAGCGCCACCCGTCCACGCGGTGGCGAAGGCCTCCGCGCCCCTGGTGGGCGCCAGCACGCCGGCCAGGTCCGGCTGGGCATGCCGAAGGTCGGCGACGAACGCATCGACCGCTGCGGCAAGCCATGCCTCGTCGATCCGCGAGAGGACCACGTTGAAGGGCGGCGTGCGCTGCGCCACGGCCACGATCTCCCCGTCGGCACCGGCTTCTATCACTGCCTGGTAGGGCGCACCACCCCAGGCATCCGGCCGCGCGGCGAGCTGACCGGCGATCCCCAGCAGGAGGTTGTGCTCCGCCTCGTGCTGGAGCAGGAACGGCACCACCCGTTCGTGGAACGCGGCGGGGTCGGCGAATCGGACGAGGGTCACCGGCGGCGACGGCATCGGTCCATGGTAGGCGGAGGCGGTACGCTTCCCCACATGACGAAGATCGGTTACGCAGCCATGCTCGAGCAGTTCCACCCCAACGACCTGCTCGCCTGGTGCGCCCAGGCCGAGTCGGCGGGCTTCAGCGCCGGCTTCATGGTCAGCGAGCACTTCCACCCCTGGACGCCGCACCAGGGCCAATCCGCCTTCGCCTGGAGCTTCATGGGCGCGCTCGGGCTGCGCACGACCCTGCCCTTCGGCACCGCGGTGGTCTGCGCCGGCTTCCGCTACCACCCGGTGGTGGTCGCTCACGCGGCCGCCACGCTGGGCGCCATGTTCCCCGGCCGATTCTGGCTGGGGCTCGGCGCCGGAGAGGCGCTGAACGAGCACGTGGTAGGCGGGCACTGGCCGGAGATCGGCGTCCGCAGCTCCATGATGTTCGAGTCGATCGAGGTCATCAGCCGCCTCTTCTCGGGCGACGTGGTGCGCCACGCGGGCACGCACTTCACCGTCGAGTCGGCGCGCCTGTACACGCGGCCGGAGCAGCCCGTGCCGATCTACGTCGCCACCGCGGGCCCGCTGAACGCCAAGCGCACCGGCCGCCACGCGGACGGGATGATCACCGTTGGCGCCGCGGACGAGAAGGTCCGCATGCTGTGGGACCGCTTCGCCGACGGGGCGCGCGAGGCCGGCAAGGACCCGGCGGGGATGCCCAAGCTGCTCCAGATCCACGTCAGCTGGGCGCCGACACAGGAGGAGGCGGTCCGCAACGCCGTCACCGAATGGCCGAACGGAGGGATGCCCTTCCCCAAGCAGGACATCCGCAACCCGGAGGACTTCGCGGCCATGGCCAGGTTCGTGCATCCCGAGGACTTCACGAACCGGGTCCTGATCAGCGCCGATGCCGACGAGCACGTCGCCCACCTGCGCGGCTACGTGGAGATGGGCTTCGACGAGATCCACGTCCACAACGTCGGGCCGAACCAGTCGGCGTTCATCGAGTTCTACCGCGACCGCGTGCTGCCCCGGCTCCCGCTCGACTAGCGGTCCGCAGACCGGAGACCGATGGAGCTGCCGCCCGACGTCGCTCGCGAACGCTTCGCCGCATCGCCGGTCGCCCGGCTGGCCACCATTCGGCCCGGCGGCGCTCCGCACCTGGTTCCCGTCGTCTTTGCCCTCGAGGGCGAGCTGGTCTACTCGGCGGTCGACGCCAAGCCCAAGGCGAGCGGCGCCCTGTCCCGGCTGCGGAACGTCAGCGCCCACCCGGCGGTGTCGCTGCTCGTGGACCACTACGAGGCGGACTGGCGCCGGCTGTGGTGGGTCCGGGCTGACGGGACGGCGCGCGTGGTGCAGGCCGGGCCCGAGCGCGACCGGGCGATCGAGCTGCTGCGTCGGAAGTACGCCGCCTACCGCCAGGGCGATCCGTGGTTCGGGGTGGCCGTCGTGATCGAGATCGGCCGCTGGGTCGGCTGGCAGGCGTCGCTCCCCGGGGACGAGCCGCCGGACCGGCGCTGATCGCCGCGTCCCGGGGGCTCCGACTGGCCAGCAGCGCACGGCTCCGTGTCTGCGGCGCGGAAGCGCTACTCGACCGCCTCCCAGACCGATGCGATCCCCTGCCCGACCCCGATGCACATGGTGGCCAGGCCGTAGCGGGCGCCGCGTCGCCGCGTCTCGTGGAGGAGCGTCGACAGCAGCCTGGCGCCGGAGGCGCCGAGCGGATGGCCGATGGCGATTGCGCCGCCGTTGACGTTCACCTTCTCCGGATCGAGGCCGAGCTCGCGGATGCACGGGATCGACTGCGCGGCAAACGCCTCGTTGAGCTCCACGAGGTCAAGATCGTCCACGGTCAGCCCGGCCCGATCGAGCGCCTTGCCCGAAGCCGGGATCGGCCCCAGCCCCATGGTCGCCGGATCCACGCCGGCGACCGCGCTCGCGCGGAGACGGAGCACCGGCCGCCAGCCGAGCTCCCGCGCCCGCTGCTCCGAGGTCACCAGCAGCGCGCCGGCGCCGTCGTTGATCCCCGACGCGTTGCCGGCCGTGACGGAGCCTGCGGCGTCCCGCCTGAACGCCGGCTTCAGCCTCGCGAGCACCTCCATGCTCGTTTCCGGCCGCGGATGCTCGTCCACGCTCACTGACGCGGTCTCCCCGCGCCTCGCGCCGGGCGCCGGCGCCTCGATCGGCACCACCTCGTCCGCGTAGCGGCCGGCGTCCTGCGCCGCCTTCCAGCGCCGCTGGGACCGGAGGGCGAAGGCGTCCTGCTCCTCGCGGGTGATGCCGCAGCGCTCCACGACGTTCTCCGCCGTCTCCCCCATCGAGTACGGGTAGTAGGCATCGGCCAGGCGAGGGTTCGTGAAGCGCCAGCCGAGGGTGGTGTCGTACACGGTCTGCTCGCCGCGCGGGAAGGCGGCCGAGGGCTTCGCCATCACGAATGGTGCCCGGGTCATGGACTCGACGCCGCCGGCAACGAACAGGTCGCCGTCGCCGGCCACGATGGCGTGCGCCGCGTTGAGCACCGCGTTCATCCCCGAGCCGCAGAGCCGGTTCACGGTGGCGCCCGGAACCCCGACCGGGAGCCCGGCGAGGAGGGCGGCCATGCGTCCCACGTTGCGGTTGTCCTCCCCGGCCTGGTTGGCGGCACCCAGGATCACGTCGTCGACCGTGGCCGGGTCGACCCCGTTGCGCTCGACGAGGACGCGGATGACGTGCGCGGCCATGTCGTCGGGGCGGACGCCGGCCAGCGCCCCGCCGTAGCGGCCGAAGGGCGTACGCAGCCCGTCGACGAGAACCGGGGTGCGCGCCAGGTCGCGGTCTCGGGCAGCGCTCATTGCCTGGCGGCCACCTCGGGCGCGGGCCGGTGGTGCCGCGCCGGGTGGGTCGCGGTCACGGCCTCCAGCAAGCGGGCCGATGCCGCCGCGATCTCGTCGACGGCGGCACTGAAGGCGGCCTCGTTGGCGGGCGATGGGCGCCGGTAGCCGCTCACCTTGCGGACGTACTGGAGCGCGGCGGCGCGCACCTCCTCGGGAGAGGCGGGCTGATCGAGGTCGCGGAGAGTCTTGATGCTGCGGCACATGCGCGAGAGCCTACACCTCGGCGAGGAGCTCCTCGAGCGAGTCGATCACGCGATCGGCGGCGGAGACATCGGTCTCGGCGAACTGCGGTACGGCGATGCAGGCCAGGCCGGCGGCCTTGGCTGCGGTGATGCCGGACGGGCTGTCCTCGAGAGCCAGCGCCTCGGTCGGCTGCACCCCGAGGCGCTCGCAGGCGATCCGGTAGATGTCGGGCGCGGGCTTGGGGTGCTCGACATCGTCGGCGGTGACGATCGCGTCGAAGACGTCGGTGAGCCGCGCCGTGGCGAGCGCAGTGTCGACCAGCATGCGCGGCGAGTTGGACGCGAGACCCAGCGGGATGCGCCCTCGCAGCCGCGCGACCAGCTCCATGGCGCCCGGTCGCCCTTCCACGTCCTCGCGAAGGCGGGCGTGCATGATGCCGATCATCTCCCGCACCAGCGCCGGTCCTTCCTCGGGGGTGGTGCCCAGGCGATCGGAGAAGTAGTGGGCGGTGGTGTCGAAGCTCGTGCCGATCACCGCCATCTTGTCGTCCCAGGTGAAGTCGCCGCCGTGGCGGCGGAAGAGCTCGACCTCGGCGGCGTGCCACAGCGTCTCGGTGTCCAGCAGCAGGCCGTCCATGTCGAAGACCACCGCACGGTAACGGTCGGGCAGCAGCTCGGTCACCCGGCGCCGGCCCCTGGTCCCTGCTCGGCGGACGCCTCGAAAAAGGAGCCGCCGCGCTCCGCGACCGAGCGGAGGAGCGGCACCACCCGGTAGCGGCCGTCAGGCACCTGCGCATGGAGCGCATCGAGCACGGCCACCACCCGCGCCAGGCCGATTCGCTCGCCCCACTCGAGCGGCCCGGCCGGGTAGTTGGTACCGAGCCGCATGGCGGTGTCGACCGCCTCGGGGCCGGCAACGCCCTCCGCCACCGCGGAGGCCGCCTCGTTGACGATCACCGCCAGGATGCGCGTCGCGATCTGCCGCGCGCCGAGGGGCTCGAGGCGCGGCCCGGCCGGGCGGCGCTCGAGCGCCGCCCAGGGCCCGGTGCGGGCGCCATCGGTCC
>CAYVLM010000166.1:0-5347 GCA_964452225.1 uncultured Steroidobacteraceae bacterium
TGGGCGCCGCCACCTTCATTCGCGACGGGATCCTGTACGACATCGTCGGACCTGCCCTCCCGCCCGACGCTGCCGTGGACCTGGCGACGCAACTGATTGCGACGGTGGGGACCGCCTCGTAGGCCGCCCCGCGGCACGCTCCATGGGGCAAGCCAACCCCGACGTCCCCCCGTCTGCAGGGCCAGCTCCCTCGCCGAGGCGAGACACTCGGCCGGCAGGATGCCGCCCTGCGTGTGCGGCTGCGCGTCCCCGTGAGGACCGTGTGCCGCGTGGGCGCCACTCGCCCCGGCCGACTGGCTTCGACGCGTTGACCAAGTGGCCCGACTCGCGACCCAACGCGGCGCTCATGCGGCCAGAACGGCTGCCAAGACCTCGTCCGGCAGGATGATTCGGCACTTGGGTACGGCCGGGTTGAGTCCTCTCGCCCCGACCAGTCTCATGCCCTGGCTTGAGCTGGCCCGTGCCCCGCTCGCTTCAGCTCCGCTGAACGGCACCGTGCGCCCAGTGGCCTTGGAGCGCGCTCAGGTCGCCGCGCGGCTTGCCGGGACGGGCGGGCACAGTACGATGCCTCGACGAGCAAACGGCACTGGAGGCCATCGACGTTGGGCAGCGACACGTCATCCAGCGGACGAGTGGGTGTCTACATCGATCTCGGGGAAACGCTGGCGGATGGAAGCAAGGCCCGTTGGACGGACATCCGGAGGATGGCTCAGGAAGCCGAACGAATAGGCTGCGATTCGGTGTGGTTGCCCGACCGGCTCCAGCTTGGTGACGTCGGTGTCTGGGAATCGCTGACGATGGTTTCGGCCATCGCTGCAGCTACCACCAGGGTGACCATCGGCACGGCGGTGACGAGGTCGATCTACCGCAACCCGACCCTGCTGGCGAAGATGGCTGAGACCATTGACGAGATCAGTGGAGGAAGATTCATCCTCGGCCTTGGCGCGGGGAGCAACGAGGGCGACAACCTCCAGTTTGGATTCCCGTCGGACCACGCCATCTCGCGGTTCGAGGAAGCACTCTCGGTCACCCATGCGCTGCTGCGCACGGGCTCGGTCAGCTACAGCGGGCGCTACTACGAGGTCCAGGACTGTTCGCTGAGCCCACGAGGACCACGTCAATCCGGCCCGCCGATCATGATCGCGGCCTCGAGGCCGCGGATGATGCGCCTCGCCGCGAAGTACGCCGACTCCTGGACCAGCCTGATCCTGCCGAATTCGCCCGACGACTGGCAGGAGGAGCTGAGGGCCATTGCCAGTGCCTGTGCCGATGAAGGTCGAGACCCCGCAACGCTCAAGAAGGTCGCTGCGGTGCTCGTCACCCAGCTGCCACCCCTCGAACATCCATACGGGCCCGCGATGTCCGGTGAGCCCGATCAGATCGCCGAGGGGATCAACCGGTTCTTCGAATCGGGGTTCCACGAGGTCATCGTCTACCCGGCGCCGAATTCCCCCGGCGCGATCGCAGCGCTTGAACCGGTCGTGGCAGCCGTAAAGGACGAGCCATAGCCCTTGGCGGCAGAGCCGCGCGGGGCCGTGCAGTTGGCAACCGAGAGATAGCTGCGCATCGGTGAGGAGGCACGCATGGGCGACTGGACCGACGGTCTCGTGGACATCATCTTCGACAGTAGCTTCATGACCCTGGCCACAGCAGACAGGGACGGCCTGCCGTGGGTGTCCCCGGTGGAGTTTGTCTGTGACGAGGAGCTGCGGTTCGTCTGGACGTCAGTCATTGGTGCTCGCCATTCGCAGAACATCCGTGCCAACCCTCGCGCCGCGCTGTCGATCTACGACTCCACGCAGACGCCGGGCGTTCTGGGCGCCGTCCAGGGCCTCTATGCAGAGGGGCCAGTCGAGGAGCTGACTCCGCCTGACTTGGAGGCTCTGCGGCCGAGCCTCGCCAAGTGGATCTCGTGGCGCGACGCTGGGCGCACAACGCCACGGACACAGTTGCCGGATCGGGACGCTTCTGAGTCGTCCTGGCGGTTCTACCGCGTGAATCCGACGCAGATGTTCGCGCTGGACCCGGTGCAGAGCACGAAGCGCTGGGTCGACTGGAGAGTCCCGGTCGACCTGATGGACAGCTTCTCGCGGGCCTATCGGTCCAGGCTCGAGCGTTAGGTCGGCGAAGGATGCCATGGCGATGTCGGCACGACCGCGGACCGAATCGGCGCTCGCGCGACGCGACGCGCGCTGACAGGACCGGCTCGTTCCTATCGCCCAGGAGCCTGAGCTCCGTGGCGGCACGGCTAGCCGCTCACCACCTCGTCGGGAACGCTGGCCAGCAGCTCCCCGATCAACCCGTCGAAGGGCTGTAGCGCCATCCACAAGGCCGCGAAGCGGGTGCGACCCCAGCCCAGGTTGGGACCGGCCGGAGTATCGACCGAGGCGAGCCAGCGCCAGCGCAGCTGCACGCATCGAGCATCGACAGAGAACGTCGAGCAATGGAGGCGGAAGGTCTGGATCTGGTACGGCACGGCCCACCCTCCTCAGAGTTTCCTGGAAGAAGCGTCGGTGGGCGTCGCGGCTGCCCGACGGGTACGGCCCGTCTCGCGACGCCCACCGTAGTACTAACGGACCACGGCGGCGTCTGACAGGGCCAGTTGCTGGGCGTCAACGGCATCTCGTTGAGCTGCGCTGCGGACGGAGTGACGTGGCACGCCGTCGAGACTCCTGCGACCTTGCCGGAGCAGCGGCGTAGACTGCGGGTGGCTCGGCGCGTTCCCCCGGCGCCGAGCCCTCTTCTTGGAGATCGGCATACCGTGCCGTGGCCGACGTCGAGCGCTCGACCCGGCGCGATGCGGCCACCCTGGAGCGGTCCAGGAGAGCTTGTCGTGCCCGGTATCATCCCAGGGCACCCAGCCGCGACTGCAACAAGTCGTAGACCGATCGTCGCATCACACGAGGGCTACGGCCCGGAGAGAGCGCTGAATATGCATCCCGACGCCTCCTTTCGTCGCTTGCGCATCTACAACGTCGCGATGGGCTTCCTCCACACCGCCCAGGGCGTAGCGATACTCGTCTTGTCGAATGACTTCTCGCTGCCGGTTACGGCCACGTTCATGGAAGGGCCGCCGGGCACCGCCCCCAGGCTGACGGAGTGGTTCACGGTGCCGTTGGGACCGGCGGTCGCGGCGTTCCTGTTCATCTCCGCAGCCGCACACTTTCTCATTGCGGCGCCGGGCATCTTCGGCTGGTACAGGTTCAACCTGGAGCGGACACGGAACTACGCGCGCTGGATCGAATACTCGATCAGCGCCTCGCTGATGATCGTGCTGATCGCGCTGATCACCGGCATCTCCGACGTGGCAGCCCTCATTGCCCTGTTCGGCGTGAACGCGTCCATGATCCTGTTCGGCCTGCTCATGGAGCACTACGAGCAGCCGGGTCGGGCGAACTGGATCTCGTTCTGGTTCGGCTCCCTGGCCGGGGCGGTGCCATGGCTCGCCATTGCGATCTACCTGTGGAGCCCAACGACCGCCGCCGAACCGCCGGCGTTCGTGTACGCGATCTTCGTTTCGCTCTTCCTGTTCTTCAGCAGCTTCGCGGTCAACATGGCGCTGCAGTACGCGGAGATCGGCCCATGGCGGAACTACCTGTTCGGCGAATCGGCCTATGTCCTGCTGAGCCTGGTCGCCAAGTCAGCACTCGCCTGGCAGGTGTTCGCGAACACGCTCGTTCCGCAGTGAGGCGCCCTCGAGAAACCTGCGATTGAGGAGCCGCAGCGGTCTCTCACGGGCCTGGAGCTGAGACCCGGTGGACCTCCAACGGCTCCTCGATGCCCCGGAGCGCCACCTCCGCCGCCTCGACCGTGCAGCCCGATGTGTCCAGCAGCTCGCGGACCCCATCGGCTGCGAGCATCTCCCCGGTGAGCAGCATCTGGTTGCCGTCGGCGCTGCCCTGCACCCGCGACGCGATGTTGACCGTCTGCCCGAAGTAGTCGATCCGGTCGTTGAGGGTCACCGAGATGGCCGCGCCGTGGTGAATGCCCACCTTGAGCACCAGCTCACCGTGCGCCGAGGACTGGTTCATGCCGGGGAGCTCCCGCAGCATGTCGAGCCCGGCTGCCACGGCCTCGGAGGGGTGCTCAAAGGTCGCCATGATCGCGTCCCCGATGGTCTTGACCACGGCCCCGTGCTGCCGCGTGACGCAGTGGCTCAGGATGCCGTAGTGCTGCCGAACCAGGGCGTAGGCGTTCAGGTCGCCCTCCTGCTGGTACAGCTGGGTCGAACTCTTGAGATCGGTGAACAGGACGGTCACGTCCTTGACGTCGAACCCCTGGGACTCCTGGAAGACCTCGGCCCGGAACAGGTCGTGGAAGGTCTGGGTGGCGAACAACCGCTTGGCGGTGAGGCGTGGAGACTCGAACCCCACATCCAGGTTCATGCTCGGATCGAGGTTGGCCGTATCGATAGGACCGATCTTGGTGCCGTCGGGGAGGGTGAGGCCGTTCGGGAGCCCGAATATCGGGAAGAAGATGACCATGAGGGCGGCCTCGACCGCGGAGCGCTGCTCGAACTCGATTGAGACCTTGCCCGGCCGGACCGGATAGAAGTTGCCCTCATAGCTGAGGGGGCCGAGGTCGAACTCGCCCGGATCCATGGGGCGCAGGTTCACCTCGAAACCGGTCTCTGTCAGCGTCGCCGTGATGCGGCATGTCTCCGGATCCGGCTCGCCCTGGGCCAGCAGCCCGAAGCTTTGCTGGCTGAAGGGGTCGACGCAGCTGAGGAGCCCCGGTTCCAGATCCGTCTCGACGGTCACGCTCTCGCCGGGGTGGAAGAGCGCGAGGTGTCGCACGAACATCCGCATGGCGTCCCGCGGCGTGATGGTCCCGGTGACCCTGACGCTCGGCTCGTAGAGATACTCGAACAGGTAGTCCTCAAGGGCGAGCGTCTGGGGATCGTGGTAGCGGATCCGCCGGACCGTCGGGGAGATCGTGAAGGTGACCTGGACGAAGTCGTCGAGGGTGGCCTTGTCGCGTCGGAAGCAGACCGTGCAGCTGTTCTCCGCCTGGAGGCCGTGCAGCTCGCGCAGGCTGCGCATGACCTTGCCGCAGCAGGGGCAGATGACGTTCCAGTCCATCTCGAAGAGGCCGACCTTCGCGCCGTGCAGGAACAGGTCAACCGCCTCGTACTCGTCGACCCCGTGATCGGACGCCCAGCGCAACGGGTTGATGCGGAAGAGGTCCTCGTCGGAAGCGGTGACGATGGTGTGCTCCAGCCGCGACACGACCCGCGGGCTCCAGGCCCGCACCTGCTCTATGGCGCCGAGTGACTTCTCGAGCGCGTTCTCGTTGACCTCGGCGTCCATGTCGATCCTCGGCGTGCCCCCGGCGACCGGCGCCGGAG
>CAYVLM010000167.1:0-3278 GCA_964452225.1 uncultured Steroidobacteraceae bacterium
TGGACGACCCGATCGAGCCCGCCAACATCCACGTCGGGCCCTCGGACCACGTGCCCTGGCTGAAGGATCGCAAGTGGTGCCACATCCGCATCGAGGGCACGACCTACGGTGACGTGCCGCTCAACATGGAGCTCAAGCTCGAGGTCTGGGACTCGCCGAACTCGGCGGGGGTCATCACCGATGCCATCCGCTGCCTGAAGCTCGGGCTCGACCGCGGGCTGGCGGGCACCCTGGTGGCGCCGTCGAGCTACTTCATGAAGAGCCCGCCAATCCAGATCCACGACGATGTCGCTCGCGAGCGGGTGGAGGCCTTCATCCGCGGCGAGGACAACGAGACGCTGGTCGGCACGGAGCAGCTCAAGCCGAGGACGTTGCGGAAGCTGGCCGGCGCCAGGCCGAAGGGGAGCCGGGCGGGGGTCGCCTGAGCCCGCCGCGGCAGGTGGCCAGCGACACGCGGCGGCAGGCGGTCGGCGGGGGCGGCGAGCGCACCCGCGAGCTCCTGACCCACTGGGCCTACCGGGTCGGCGAGCGGGTGATCAACACGCTCCCGCGCTCGATCGTGCTGCCCCTGGCCGTGCTGGCCGGCAACGCCGCCTACGACCTCTCGGGTTCGAAACGGGCGGTGGTCCGCCGCAACCTGTCCCGGCCCATGGGACTTCCGCCGGACCACCCGTCCGTGCACCGCGCCGCCCGGCGCGCCTTCCGCGCCTACGCGAAGTACCTCGCCGACATGATGCGGATGCCCACCATGACGCCGGAGGTGACCGAGCGCCTGGTCCACGTCGAGGGCGTGGAGGTGCTCGAGCAGGTGCGGTCGGCGGGAACCGGGGTGCTGGTCTGCACCGTCCACGTCGGCGGCATGGACCTCATCGGCCCCGGCCTGCACCGGCACGGGGAATCGCTGCATGTCGTCGCCGACGACACGACCTACGGCCGCCTGTACGAGCACCTCAAGCGGGTTCGCGCCAGGCACGGTCTCTACCTGATCGGCTGGCGGAACCTGCGCGGGATCTTCCGCGTCCTGCGCGAGCGCGAGGGGATCGTCCTCTTCTGCGACACCGGCTTCCGGCGGGGGGACGTGCCGGTGGAGCTGCTCGGCGAGCCAACCACCTTCCCCATCGGCCCGGCATCGCTCTCCGCACGCACCGGCGCCCCGATGCTGCCGGTGTACTGCGAGCGGACCCCGGACGACCGCTTCCTGGCACGGGGGCTGCCCACCATCGTATGCGCGACCGACGAGCCGGGCGAGATCTATCGCGCCACCCAGGCGCTCGCCGACGAGCTGGGCGAGGTCATCCGCAGGGACGCCTCCCAGTGGTACATGTTCCGCCCCGTCTGGCCCGAGGCCGATGCCGACCGGCGCTGGGCCCGCGAGGCGCTGGCCGCCGCCCGGCGCGGGGAGGACTGGAGCACGGTGGAGTCCTGATGCGGGGTCGTGCCCTGCGCTGGGGGCTGCTCCTCACGGACCTGCTGGTTCGCGCGCTCCCGGGACCGCTCGTCTACCGGATCGCCGACCTGGCGGGGCTCGCGTGGCACCGGCTCGCCGGGTCGCGCCGCGCACTGGTGACCGAGAACCTGCGGCGCGTCTCGGCTGCGACCGGTCGTCCCACCGGGGGACCCGAGCTGCGGCGCCTGGTGCGCCAGTCCTTCGTGGAGCACGCTCGCTACTACCTCGAGCTCGTTCGCTCGCGCCATTACGGGTCGGGCCGCATGGCCGACCACCTGGAGGTGATCGACTGGCCACGCTGGGATCCGGTGCTGCGGGGCGGGGTGGTGGTCGCCATCGCCCACTTCGGCAACTTCGAGCCGTACGGCAACTTCGTCGCCGCGCAGCGGATCCGGGTGACGGCGCCGGTCGAGGAGATCGAACCGCGCGAGCTCTTCGAGTTCATCCAGGCGCGGCGGGGCGCGGGCTATATCGACCTCGTGCCGGTCTCTCGCGCCCGCCGGCCGATGATCGAGGCGCTGCGGCGCCACGAGGTCGTGGCGGTTGCCGCGGATCGCGACCTGCCCGGGGACGGGATCGAGGTGTCCTTCTTCGGGCTGCCCACCACCATGCCGGCCGGCCCCGCGACCCTGGCGCTGATGACCGGCTCGCCGCTGATCGTCGCCTCCTGCCGGCGCCTCGGCCCGGACCGGTTCCGGGCCGAGGGCTGGAGCGTGGACGTGGAGCCGAGCGGGGAGCGGCGAGCGGACGTGGAGGCCATGACCCGAGCCGTAGCCCGGCGCTTCGAGGCGATCATCGGCTCGGCACCCGAGCAGTGGTTCGGAGCCTTTCAGCCGATCTGGGCCGACCAGCGTGGGGCGGGGAGCGCCGCGCCGGCCGGGACGGCGCCAGCCCGATGACCGGCGCCGCGCCGCGCTCCTCTGCGCGCCCGGGTCCCCGCTCCGGCGAGCCTCTCGGGCGCGCCGACATGCACATCCACTCGCTGTACAGCGACGGGACGGCCACCCTGCACGAGATCCTCGAGCACGTCGAGCACGACACGGCCCTCGACGTGGTGGCCATCGCGGACCACGAACGGATCGACGGGGCGCTCCGGGCGCGCGAGCTGCACGCCGCCGGCGGCTACTCGTACGACCTCGTGGTGGGCGAGGAGATCACGACCCGCCGGGGCCACGTGCTGGCCCTCTTCATCGAGGAGCGGATCCCGCCCCTTCGCCCGCTGGAGGAGACGCTGGTGCGCATCCACGACCAGGGCGGGATCGCCATCGCCGCGCATCCCATGGCGCCGATCCCGCTCAGCGTGGGTCGGCGCAGCCTGGTGCGGGTCGCCGACCACGAGCAGCCGGGCGTCTTCTTCGACGCCATCGAGCTCCTGAACCCGAGCCAGGCCGGGCGGATCCGGCACGGGGCGCGGATCAGGCTCAACGCTGCGCAGCTGCAGCTGCCCGGGGTGGGAAACTCCGACGCCCACGTCCTCGAGGGGATCGGCACCGGGTACACCCGCTTCGCGGGCGCCACCGCCGACGAGTACCGCGCCGCGCTCGCCGCCGGCAGCGTGGAGGCCCTGGGCGCCTACTGGAGCACGCTGCACAACGTATCGGTCTACCTGCGCCAGCTCGTCGCCAAGGGGCGACACCTGCGGCACACCGTCCTGCCCAACGGAGAGTGGCGCTAGGCGGCGTCTCAGCGCAGCGCGCCGGCCGATCGCTCGAGCACCCGTCTCCGCCAGCGCTGGACCGGCGGCCACCCTTCGACGGCCTCCAGCCACGCGGCCGGCAGCGCCGCCAGCTCGCGCGCCCAGTGCGGGTGCGGCTCGGCCAGCGCAACCGAT
>CAYVLM010000167.1:3288-5338 GCA_964452225.1 uncultured Steroidobacteraceae bacterium
AGCGCGAACCCGCCCGGCCAGATCACCGGCAGCAGGAGCAGCGCGGCCACGGGCACCGCCCAGCGCCGGCCGCCCACCGCCGCCCAGCCGAGGATTGCGAGGCCGAGCGGCGCATGGATCAGGAAGGGAATCGGCACCGTGCCCCACGGCATCGTCGGGTTGACGTGGCGAAGGAGGACGGCCACCCAGGTGAACCAGACCCACGGGTCCCAGATGGCCGAGAGGCCGACGAGCGCCAGGGTCACGGCAGCCGCCACGCGAAGGGCGCGCCACTCACGGCGCACCAGGTGCCAGGCGATGGCCAGGCCAGGGGTCACCTTGGTCAGCAGCAGGAAGCTCCAGGCGCCCGGGCGGCGCAGGGCCAGGACCAGGGCGCCGGCAAGCAGGATGTGGATGTTCCCACCCCAGATGTCCAGCATGGCAAGCGTCACCGCCAGCGCGAGCGGCAGCCTGCCCCAGCGCGGCGCCCGGCTCCCCAGGAGGCCGGCGACGACGAGCAGGAGCGCCGTCCACCCGAAGATGAACGCGTCGGCCGGAAGGGCCGCCAGGGGGCGCAGCACCTGCAGGAAGAACGGGGAGTAGAGGTAGGCGCCCTCGCCCCCCACCACCGCGTGGTCATACGGGGCAGGCGAGCGGAGCGCCTCCCAGTACGTGAACGCGTCGTTGCCCAGGCCGATCTGGGACGTGCCGGGCAGGTGCCGGCCGACCACGAGCGCGGCAGCCGCCACCCCCACGGCCACGAGCCAGACGATGACGTGGCGGCGCTGCCACGCCGCGTCGACCCAGAGACTCACCTCGGTGCTCCCCTCTCCGCTGGCGATCCGCAGGTTCCATCGACGATACGCCATCGACCAGTGCCAGTCGTCACCACCGCGGGTGGGTGATACTTGTGCCGATGTCCTCCTCGCCAACGGCCGATCGCGTCGAGGAGCCGGCCGCCGCAGATCCGGTTCGGGAGACCCGGGCCGGGCAGCCGCTCAGGATCGCGCTCGTCAGCCCCTATGGCTACCCGCACCCGGGCGGGGTCAACGACCACGTGCGCAACCAGTACGAGGAGCTGCGCCGCCTCGGCCACGATGTCTGGATCATCACCAGCAAGTACGGCAAGGAGCGCGCCAGCGAGGGTCATATCATCCGGCTGGGGACCGGCTTCGCCTTCCCCGCCAACGGGAGCGTCGGCCGCGTCACCCTCAGCTGGCGCTTCAAGGAGCAGGCCCGGCGCCTCGTGGCGGAGCACGGCTTTGACGTCATGCACTTCCACGAGCCGTTCGTGCCCTTCCTCTCACCCACCGTCCTCGACCAGTCGAACACCGTGAACGTCGCCACTTTCCACGCATTCGGCGGGTTCTCGCCGAGCTACTGGGTCGGGCAGCGCTGGGCGGCGCAGCTGGCACGTCGGCTGCACGGGAGGATCGCCGTCTCCGGCGCGGCGCGGCACTTCATCAACCGCTACTTCCCGGGCGACTACCGGATCATCCCGAACGGCGTGGACGTCGAGCTCTTCGCGCGCGCCGAGCCGATGGAGGAGCTCAGGGACGGGACGCTGAACATCCTGTTCGTCGGGCGGCTCGAGGAGCGCAAGGGCCTGATCCACCTCCTGAGGGCCTACCACCGCCTGCGCAAGCGCCACGTCGACGCCCGCCTGCTGGTTGTCGGTGCGGGACCCAAGCTCCGCGAGTACCGCCGCTACGTTGGCCTGCGGCAGATCCGCGATGTCGAGTTCGTCGGCCGGGTCGACGACCTGGAGAAGGCGCGCTACCTCGCCTCCGCCGACATCTTCTGCGCACCGTCCACCGGGCAGGAGAGCTTCGGCATCGTCCTGCTCGAGGCGATGGCGACCGGCGTGCCGATCGTCGCCTCCGACATCCACGGCTACAAGCAGGTGGTCCAGCGCAGCGTCCAGGGCCTGCTCGTGGAGCCGCGCAACCACAAGCAGCTCGCCGCAGCGCTCTACGCCCTCGGCCGCGACCCGGACCTCCGTCACCAGATGGGCGAGGCGGGCATGGCGCGCGCCCGCGAGTACTCGTGGCGTCGGGTGACCGAGCAGGTC
>CAYVLM010000168.1:0-3902 GCA_964452225.1 uncultured Steroidobacteraceae bacterium
TGCCACACCCGACCCCTCTCGACCACGCTGGCGGCGGTCATCGGGTTGCCGGCCCTGGCGGCCGCCCTCCTCGCCGTGGGGCAGGTCAGTGAAGCCGGCGCCCTGGTGGGCGTGGCGGCGCTGGGTGTGGCCGCGTATGCCTGGCCACGGCTTCGCGGCCAGGGTGCCAGCCCAGGGTCCGGCCACGCGGGGATGGCCTGACCCTGGGGCGGATCCCGCAGGCACCACTACCTGGCATACCTGATCTTCGAGCTGCATCTCCGGGAGGCAGGCTGGCGGGATGGCTCTGCCGCGCTGCTCACCGACCGCCCCGGGCGCTACGCGGACCGGCGCGCGCCTCGAGCGGACTTGTCCTCCTGCGCCTCGTCGACGGCCTTGCGCGCAAGGAACGCAGACCGGTAGGAGAGGGCCGATGGCGCGGCGTCCGGGGCGCGGAACCGCCATCCACTCACGTCGGGGGCGTAGAAGATCTCGAAGCCGGCGTACTTCTCCGGCTGCGGCGACGGCTCCGGGGCGCTGGAGCGCTTCGTGCGGGGCGCGCGGGCTGCGGCGGCGCATCGGGCGCATCGCGAGATGACGAGCCCGTGGGGACAGGGATGGCAGCTCGCGCATTCTGCAACGCGAAAGCCGTGGACACAGTGCGTGGACATGCCGGGACCTCGTGGGGAGGACCTCAGGGTACACCCCCGGTCGGTAAGTGGGGGGTCACGCTTCGGGCCGGCATCGGGTATCATCTCGAAAACGTGTTCGATTGGCGCTCCGGTCCGCGCCGCGGTCTCACACCCGTCCCGATCCCGATTCACCACGCCCTGACCGGGCCCCGCTGATGAGCGGGTGGGCTCGTCAGGAGATTCCTCCCTTGTCCTTCTCTGCGCTCGGGCTGCGGCCCGAACTGCTCCGTGCCGTCGCGGCACAGGGCTACACCGATCCCACTCCCGTGCAGCGCGCCGCGATCCCGCACGTCCTGGCCGGTCGTGACCTCATGGCCGGCGCCCAGACCGGCACCGGCAAGACGGCAGCGTTCGTGCTGCCCATGCTCCAGCGCCTGACCGCGGCGCCTTCCCGTGGCGGCGCCCGGCGCATCCGCGCCCTGATCCTGGCACCGACCCGCGAGCTTGCCCTCCAGGTCGAGCAGAGCGTGCGCGACTACGGCGCGAACTCGGCCGTCCGCTCCACCACCATCTACGGCGGCGTGGGCTTCCCCGGGCAGGTCGCCGCGCTGCGGCGCGGTCCGGAGATCGTGGTGGCCACGCCGGGCCGCCTCCTGGACCACGCCCGCCAGCGCACCATCGATCTCGGCGCGGTGGAGATCCTCGTCCTCGACGAGGCCGATCGCATGCTCGACATGGGCTTCATCCGGGACATCCGTGCCATCCTGGCGCTCCTGCCCGCGCGCCGCCAGAACCTCCTCTTCAGCGCGACCTTCTCGAAGGAGATCCGCGGGCTGGCGGAGGCCATGCTGGATCGGCCGGCATCGGTCCAGGTCACCCCGCCCAACGTTGCGACCGAGCTCGTCCGGCAGGTCGTCCACCCGGTCGACCGGCAGCGCAAGCGCGAGCTCCTCTCGCACCTGGTCCGAACCCACGCCATTGAGCAGGCCCTGGTCTTCACCCGCACCAAGCACGGCGCCAACAAGCTCGCCAAGCAGCTCGCCGAGGACGGCATCGCCACGGCGGCGATCCATGGAAACAAGTCCCAGCCGCAGCGGGTGCGGGCCCTGGCGGACTTCAAGGCGGGGCGCGTGACCCTGCTCATCGCCACCGAGGTCGCGGCCCGCGGGATCGACATCGAGCAGCTGCCCCACGTCGTGAACTACGAGCTGCCCATGGTGGCGAACGACTACGTGCACCGCATCGGGCGTACCGGCCGGGCCGGCGTCAGCGGAGACGCCATCTCCCTGGTGTGCATCGACGAGGCGGCGCTGCTCCGGGACATCGAGCGGCTGCTTGGGGTGCCCATCCCGGTGCAGGTGGTGGCCGGCTTCAGTCCCGACCGCTCGATCCGCGCCGAACCGGTCCGGCTGCGATCCTCCGCGGCCGGCGGTCGGTCGCCGGGCCGCCCGTCGCGCGGGTGGGTGAGCTCCGCCGATCCCGGCCGCCGTCGCCCTGACCGGTTCCACCCCCGGACCGTGGGCCACGCGGGCAGGGGCGGCTCCAGATCAGGCGGCTCCGGCCAGCGAGCCGGCGCCGGAGGGCGTGGCGCCTGGGTGCGGCTGCCGGGGGAGCGCTCCAGCCGCTGACCCGCTGCCGACAATGGCGGGGGAGTGCCGGAGCGGACCGGTCGATCATTTCGGCACTTCGTCGGCCTGCCAGGTGGCCGCCTTGAGCCCTGGCACCGTTTGCACCTTGGATAACTAACGGACAAGCAGGCCCCGATCCCGGGCCGAGATCGCCATCGGCCTCCCTCTCGTTGGCCGTTTCTTGTCGTGGGAGACAAGTTTCGACCAGGAAGAGCGCGATGGCGCCCGCTCGTTGTCCGTTAGTTATCCCCCATGAAAGCGCCGGAACGGAGGGCCCAACGTGCCCCTCACGGTGCGGGGCCGGAAGAGCGGCCAGCCGCGGTCGGCGGGGGTGGGCAGCCCCCGGGCCGATGGGGCCGAACGGCGCGTGTACACTCCCGTCGAATCTCGAGAGGAGGCCCGAGAGGACAGCCCGATGGAACAGCCCGCCGGCCCGGCCTGGGCCAAGCGCTTCTTCGCCGTCACCCCCATCGTGGACGACCTGGCCGTGGCGCGGCAGTGGTACGTCGACGTGTTCGGCATGCCCATCGTGGACGAGAGCGAGGGCAGCTGCACGTTCCGCTTCCCGGGAGACGTCTTCATCAACCTGAACGTTCGCGAGGGCGTGGCGGAGCTGATCGATCCGGCTCCCGCGGGTCCTCCGGGCACGCCGGCGAGGATGATGCTGACGCTGACGGTCACGGACGTGGACGCCGTGCTCGCGCGCCTGCGCGGGCTGGGGATCGAGCCGTTGAACGGTCCGACCGATCGACCCTGGGGGTCGCGCACCGCGACCATCGCGGATCCGAGCGGCAACGTCTGGGAGCTCAGCAGCTAGGGAGACCTGCTCTCCCTCACGGTGGGATCAGCTCGGGCGTGGGGGTGACCCCCAGCTCCTGGCAGATGGGCGTGTCGTTGTAGTCGCCCGTGTGGCATTCCCCGGTGGCGAGTCCCCGGGCGATTGCCACTGGATCCGGCACGAACCCGTACGGAGCGTCCTCGGGCGGATGGTACACCGCGACGTAGCCGGCCACGAAGTCGTCGAGAGAGGCACAGGCCCCCATCGGTCCATCCGGCTGCGAGGAGGTGGTGCGGATCGCCGAGAAGGCCTGCCACGCGCCAAGGCAGCCCGGCGTGGGTGACTGCATCGACGGCGAAGGGCTGACCGATGCCGTGCAGGCCGCGAGCACGCCAAGGCTCGCGATCAGGGCCGTGAACCGCGCAAGTCCCATCCCTCGTCCTCCGTGCGAATGGCGGTTCCTCCCGAGCCGCTCAGCCCCGCGCTTCCGCGACGCCGAGCAGCCAACGGCCCTGGCCAAGCAGGCCGATGACCGCCAGGGCGCTCGCCGCCAGCATCAGCCAGTCGCGCACGGTGTGCGGCTCGAACAGGTCGTGGAACGCGATCAGGTCAACGACCAGGAGCAGGACCACGCCTGCCGCGAGCGACAGCCTCGACCAGTTCATCGCTGGAGCCTCCGTTGCAGTATGCCCGGCCCGGGCGGTGGTGTCAGCGTACCCGACCGTGACGCCGGTCGCCCACCCGGACCGGCCCTCCTCGCCTCCGTTTTCACCAGGGACAACTAACGGACAAGAGTCGTGCGCTCCTTTCGCAGGTAGCGAATCCTCTTGGTGTTGGTCGGCCCTCGGTGGAGGACGGTATTCCGAGGGCCGTGGCGTGATCGTG
>CAYVLM010000168.1:3912-5321 GCA_964452225.1 uncultured Steroidobacteraceae bacterium
TCTGATTCCGTGGCAGACAGATTCCGACCAAGCAGAGGCCAATGGCGCCGGGCTCGTTGTCCGTTAGTTACCTGGCCTGCAAATGACGGCACGCATGCCGGGGCGGGCCTGACCGGCGACCGTCAGAATGGTCGTGCCATGGGCCGCCTCACCTACTCGATGAACGTCTCCCTGGACGGCTTCATCAACGACGCGGCAGGCTCGCTGGACTGGATCGGCATGGACGAGGAGATCCACGCCTGGTTCAACGACCGGGCCCGGGAGGCGGATGCCTTCGTCTATGGCCGGCGCATGTGGCAGACCATGGCCCCCTACTGGCCGAATGCGCTGGCCGATGCCGACGAGCCTCCGGTCATTCGCGACTTCGCCGAGATCTGGAACGCCAAGCCCAAGGTCGTGTTCTCTTCGACGCTCGAGCGCGTGGAGCACGGGGCAAGGCTGATGCGCGGGGACGTGGCGGAGGCCATCGCTGCGCTCCAGGGCGAGTTCCCCGGTGAGCTCGATGTCGGCGGCGCCACGCTTGCCGCGCCGCTCATCCGTCGCGGGCTCGTGGACGAGTACCGGCTGGTGATCCACCCGGTGGTGGTGGGTGCGGGGACGCGGTTCCTGCCGCCCCTGGATTCCCCGCTACCGCTGCGCCTGATCGAGACCGGCCGGTTCGGCTCCGGCGCCACGCTGGCCATCTACCGCCCTGCCTGAGCCGGCACCCCCGGCGCGCCGCCCGCGCCGACCGCCAGCTGCGGTGTGCACCACGGATAGCTAACGGACAAGCAGGCCCCCATTAGGGGCCGATGGCGCCGTCCAGACCGCCCTTTTTGGCCGTCCGTTGCCGTGAGAGGCAAATTCCGACCAACAAGAGCCCGATGGCGTCCACTCGTTGTCCGTTAGTTATCTCCCATGCACATGGCGGCGCGCGACACGTGACCTGGGGTGGTGCAGCCTGCCGCCGGCCATGGAGGGCAACGTGTAGGTCTGCGGCGAGTGCGACGCCGCAATCAACTTCGACTTGCCCGAGGAATAGGCTCAGGCGTAGCTGCGCACGAGGTGGCGCTCGGGGTGCGCGGGGTCATAGCGGACCTCGATGAGGTCGCCGAGGACCCGGTTGATGGACTGCCGCTAGCCAGTCGACGCCATGGCGGCATCATCCAGGCTCAATGCGACTGCTCATCGGTCGCACTTCCGCGTCTGCTGTCCGGCCGCTTGGCCCTTGACGCGCGGTCCGAAGGTCCCCATACCCTCCCTGGGAGGGCGCAGCATGACCCAGGAAGATCACCGCGCGATCGGGCACGGTCCCAGCTGGGGATTCGTGACCGGGGTGGGGGTCTTGATTGGCGGCGCGCTGGGCTTCGCCAGTGGCGTGTCCGGACCCATGTTCGTGGTGGTGATCGGCCCCGGGTTAGCTGCTGGCC
>CAYVLM010000169.1:0-5270 GCA_964452225.1 uncultured Steroidobacteraceae bacterium
CTTCGCCTCGGCGCCTGTTCCATGGCCGTTGGTGTGGGCGCGGGCGGCGGCGGTTACCGGCCGGCCCCCTTGCGCGGGGCGGCGAAGACGGTGAAGACAACTTCGGGGCAGACCCGGGCGCAGAACGCGCAGCTCGTGCAGGCGTCCGCGTCGGTGAGCTGGATCGGGTGGTAGCCGAGGACGTTGACGGTCGTGGTGTCAAGCGCCAGGCAGTTCTTGGGACAGGCGGCAATGCACAGCTCGCAGCCCTTGCAGCGGTCCGTCGCGATGGCCAGCGGCGACCAGCCTGCCGGCCGCGTGCGGGAGGGGGCGCTCGGAAGGTCAACCGTCATGCAGGGCACTCCAGCGAACTCGGCGTGCAACGGTCCTTGCCGACCGTTACATGAACAGCGTCGGATCGCACCCGACGAGGTGAACAGAGCCGAACGGCCCGCCGTCGGCCATCATCCGGACCGAAGACCCCGGTCGGATGGCCCGGTGCCGGCAGCCTGGCCCACGGTCGAGGAGGCCCGCAGGCGGGTGATCGCCTCGATGGCCGAGAGCGCGGCCGTGGCCGCCATCCAGCCCAGGAGCACGGCGAGCAGGATCCGGCCGATCGCCAGCCTGGTTCCGCCGATCCCGTTCTGGGCTCGCTGCTCGAGCCGCTGGGCGGTGGCCGCCAGGCTCGTGACCTCCTCGCCCAGGGCCGCCAGGTCGCTCCGGCTGGTGCCGAGGCTGGTTGCCGCCCGCTTGAGCGAGCGGGCCACCGCCGTCGCCTGGGTGGCGATGGCCCTGAAGCGCGGCACGAGCGACGAGAACGGCCGAACGCCGAAGACGTTGACGTCGCTCGCGTCCGCCATGGCCGCCATTGCGCTGCCCAGCGCGGTGACCAGGTCCGCGGTGTCCGTTGCGGTGCCCTGCGCCTCCTGCACCGTCGACCCGGCCTCGGTCAGCGTGCCGTCGACCCGCGCGAGCGCGGAGCTGGCCTGGCTGAGCGCATCGTCGAGCGCGCGAATCTCCGAGCCGAACGGGTCGAGCGCACCTCCGGTACCCAGGCTCAGCGCCACCGGAATCGCGGGAACGGTCAGCAGGACCCCCATCACGCCGAGGACCGCGCGGGCGAGCAGGATCCTGGACCTGGCCGGCCGGTCGCTCACGCGCTGCAGCATATACGGCAGGCAGGACCCTCCGGCACCTTCGTAACCCCTCCAGGCCGGACCAGAGCGCTACTGACCGCCGGCGCGTCGCCGCCTACGGTGGGGCGGACATGTCCCGCAACCTGCTGCACCGATCCGCTCGAAGGCGTCCCCTGGCCCGCGCCGCGGCGCTGGCGGGGGTCACCCTGCTGAGTGCCGCAATGCTCAGCTGGAGCCCGGGCACCGTCGCTGGCTGGAACCAGAGCAGTGCCGAGGCGACGCTGTGGCAGCTGATGAACGGCGACCGCACGAACAACGGCGTCAAGCCGATCCAGCAGAACAGCACCCTCGTCAGCCTGGCCCGATGGCGCAGCAAGGACATGATCGTCAACGACTACTTCAGCCACAACATCCCGTCCTGCGGGGGCTGCCTCGTCTTCCACTACTACGACACGAACGGCCTGAAGTACTCGTGGGCCGGCGAGAACATCGGCTGGAACTCGGGCTACTCCGACGCCGACTCCCCGGTCGCCATCAACAAGGCGTTCATGAACTCCACCGAGCACCGGGACAACATCCTCAACCCGATCTGGACCCACGGCGGCATCGGCGCGTACGGCAAGGACAACATCGTCTGGCAGGGACAGCTGCGCAGCCCGCGGATGTACACCGAGCTCTTCATGCAGGCGAAGTCCTCGACGTCGACCCCGAAGCCCACGCCGAAGCCGACTCCCAAGCCGACTCCCAAGCCGACTCCCAAGCCCACGCCGAAGCCGACCCCCAGGCCGGCCAGCGCATCGACGACGAGCACCACGCCCACGCCTTCGCCGACACCGACCGCCACTCCCAGCCCGACGCCATCCGCGGTGCCCCACGCCGCAGAGGCGGCGCTCGTCAGCAGCGACTCCAGGGGAGCGGCCGCGCCGGCTCCCGCCCTCGCCAGGGATCCGTTCGAGCGGCAGCCGCTGAGCGCGCCCGTCGTGGCCTCCGTCTACCGCATCGACGCCCCCGCCCCCTCGGACCGCGGCTTCTTCGAGACGGTGCTCGGCAACCTGATCGGCTTCCTCCTCGGCTGATCGCCGCCCCACCCGCGATCGCGCTCCCACTCCTCCAGGTCCCGCTCGGCTATCCTGTCCGGCAATGTCGCTGATCCTCGAGGCCCACGACCTCGTCAAGCGCTATCCGCTCGGGGGTCGCGAGGTCGAGGCGCTGCGCGGGGTCTCCCTCGCGGTCGACCAGGGCGAGTTCGTCGCCATCATGGGCGCCTCCGGATCGGGCAAGTCCACGATGCTGCACCTGCTCGGCGGCCTCGACGTGCCGACGAGCGGGGAGGTCGTCCTCGAGGGAGTGAACCTGACCACGCTCGACGAGGAGCAGCGGACGCTGGCGCGGCGGGCCAGGACAGGGTTCGTCTTCCAGTACTTCAACCTCATCCCGCTCCTCTCCGTGCGCGAGAACGTGGCGCTGCCGTTCCTGATCGCCGGGGATTCGATGGCCGCGCACCGGGCCAGGATCGACGAGCTCCTCGAGCTCGTGGGGCTGGGTTCCAAGGCCGACAACAACCCGGATCAGCTCTCGGCCGGGGAGCAGCAGCGGGTCGCGCTGGCGCGCGCCCTGGCCACCGAGCCGGCGCTCCTCCTCGCGGACGAGCCGACCGGCAACCTGGACTACACGACCGGGTCCGAGATCCTCGACCTCCTGTGGCGGTCCTCCGACCGCCTGGGGCAGACGATCGTGCTGGTGACCCACGAGGCGCGGGCGGCCGCCTACGCGGATCGGGTGCTCATCGTGCGGGACGGCGCGATCATCGACGAGATCGCCCTCGGGCGTCGTGCCGACCACCAGGCGGGTCCGCTGATCAGCCGGCTGGCGCACCTGGGCCTGTGAGGTGCGCGTGAGCCGATGCCCGTGAGCCGATGCGCCTGAGCGCCCTCGCCTGGCGAAGCCTCTCAGCCCGGCCGCTGCGCACGGCGCTCACGATCGGCGGGATCGCGCTCGGCGTCGCGATCATCACCGCGACCCTGATCGCCAACCAGGCCGCGACCGATGCCGTGCAGCGCGCCTCGTCGGAGCTGTTCGGCAAGGCGACCCTGCGGGTGCGTGCCTTCTCGGACACCGGGTTCACCCCGCGTGCGGTCACCATCATTCGCGGCCTTCCAGGGGTGACCACCGCGGCGGTGGTGAGCCAGCGCCGCCTTCAGCTCACGACGCTGCCCGGCCCGGACGAGCAGGTCTTCAACGGGATGCTGGTCATCGGCGTGGACCCCGCCGAGGACCGGCAGGTGCGCCAGCCACAGCTCATGGAGGGGCGCTACCTGGCCGATGACGCGGTCAACGAGGTCCTGCTCAACGGGTACTGGGCCGCGGACCACCACCTGGCGGTGGGAGATCAGCTGCTCATCAGCGGCGCGCGTCAGGGGGCTCACGCGCTCACCATCGTGGGGCTGCTCGACGACGTGGGGTTCGGGGCGCTCGGGTCCGGCGCGGTCGCCGTCCTGCCACGATCAACGCTCGCCGATCAGCTGTCGACCCAGAGCCAGACCCTGGTCGCGGCGCCGGTCACCTCTGTGGACCTGGTGATCGCACCGGGACGCACGAGCGAGGTCCAGGCCGCCCTCGACGCCAACCTCGACGAGCCCTTCGTGGTGGAGACCGTCGCAGACGCCACGGCCCAGCTCCAGCGCGCCCAGGGCGGCTTCGCCGGGATCGCCTTCCTCTTTGGCCTCGTGGCGCTCGCCGTCGGCGGGTTCCTGGCCGCCAACACCATGGGCATGACCCTAGCGGAGCGGACGCGCGAGATCGGGCTCCTTCGGGCCGCCGGCACCACCGGTCGCCAGGTGCTGGGCATCTTCGTCCGCCAGGCGCTGGCGCTCGGCATCGTCGGCTCGGTGCTCGGCATGCTCCTCGGCATAGCGGTGGCGACGGGGATGATCGGCTTCCTGCGCTCGACCCGCGCGGTGCTCATCGACGGGCTGCCGCTCAACCCGCTCTCGCTGCTCCTGGCGGTGCTGGTCGGGATCGGGGTCACCGTCGCCGCGGCTGCCCTGCCCACCCGCCTGGCGGGGCGGGTGGGCCCGCTCGACGCCCTGCGTCCCTCGCGCCAGCCGGTTCGGACCCTGTCCCAGCGCCTTCGGTGGCTCGTGGCGCTCGAGCTCGTGCTCCTGATCGTGGGCCTCGCGGCCTATCCGCTGGCACGAGGCAGCGCATCGCTGCCCGCCATCCTGGCAGCGGTGGCCATCCTGGTGGCCGGAGCCGCCGGCACGGCGGTAGCGGTGGAGCCGATCGGACGCGTGGTGGGCCGGCCCTTCGAGTGGTTTTTCGGGGCGGAGGGTCTGCTGGGACGGGCGCACCTGGGCCGCGACCGGGCACGCAGCGGCCTCACCGTGGCGGCGCTCCTCATCGGTTTGGCCGCGGTGGTGGCCCTTGGGACGGTGGCGCAGACCGCGCGCGGAACCGCACAGCGCTGGGTCGACTCGATCCTCCCGGGCGGGTATGCCATGCGGCTCGGGATCCCTGTCGCCCGCTCGGACATCTCGGACACGCTCAACGGCATCGACGGACTGGGCGTGGCGAGCCCCATCGTGGAGTTCCCGGCCGTGGAGGTGCAGGACGGCAACCAGACCGAGGTGGCGGCTGCCGGGATCGACCCTGCCGTGTACGACGCGGCGGGCTCGCTGATCTTCTCCAGCGGCGAGCGGTCCGCGGCGTTTGCGGCAATGCGGGCCGGCGGGGCCGTTCTGGTCCCCGCACCGATCGCGGCACGCGACGGCCTGGCCGTGGGAGACACCCTGGACCTCGGCCTGCCCGGAGCGAAGGCGACGCCCTTCCGCGTGGTGGGAATCGTGGCCTACTCCATCCCGTCCGGCGGCGGTGATGGCGACCTGCTGGTCAGCCTGGCGGACGCCAAGAGCCACTTCAACGCGACCGAAGCATCGCTGTGGGCGCTGGCCCCGCGACCCGGCTACGACGAGGCCGCCTTCCGGACGTCGGCCTCCAACGCCGCGATCGGGCTCTCCGGCCAGCTCGTGACTGCATCGGACCTGGCGAACGACCTGTCTCGGTCCCTGGACCGGCTCGGGGGCCTCTTCGACGTGCTCGCCTTCATCTCGGTCCTGATCGCTGCGCTGGGCATCGTGAACACGCTCAGGGTGGGCG